>JBEVOS010000146.1:0-9375 GCA_040507435.1 Caulobacterales bacterium
ACGAAAACCGGCCCGCCAATCCCGTTCCAATGAGAATCGGATGAACCGGGATAATCCGGCGCATAAAGCGAAGAGAAACCCGCGCGCAATTCCCAAAGCGGCAGCTGCTTCTCCGGCTCCTGGGAGGGCTGCGGCGCGCTTTCAGGTGTTGGCGCTTCGGGAAGCGCATCCTGCGCGACCGCAGGCTGCGCCGCGAGCGCGAGCGCCAATGCCGGCAAAGCCCAGGCGAACATTTTTCGCATGTCGATCCCTCCCCGCATCACACGCGCGCAATAATGAGCGATGTGTTGATTCCACCAAACGCAAAGTTATTCGAAACAAAAAACTGTGCGTCGATACTGCGCCCATCGCCATGGACATAATCAAGGTCTGCGCATTTGGGATCGCGTTCCACGAAATTTGCGATCGGCGCGAGCCACCCCGTTCGCATCATTTCGATGCCGAGCCAAGCTTCGATGCCGCCGCATGCGCCAAGCGAATGCCCGTAATGGCCCTTGAGCGTGTGAAACGGTATCCGGCCGCCAAACACAGCATCCGTCGCATGCGATTCCACCGCATCGCCGGCCACCGTCGCCGTGCCGTGCCCGCTGATAAAGCTCACATCGCGCGGCCCGAGGCGCGCGACATCGAGCGCCTCGCGCATCACACGCTCCTGCGTTGCTTGTGCTGGCGCCGAAATATGCGCCCCGTCGGCATTCGTCGCAAAGCCGACAATCTCCGCGTAAATCTTCGCACCCCGCGCAAGCGCATGCTCGCGCTCCTCGAGAATGAGCATCGCGGCGCCCTCGCCAATCACCAGACCATCGCGATCTTTGTCGAAGGGGCGGCAACCCTTCTGCGGATTCTCATTTGCATTCGAACTTGAAGCATACAGCCGATCGAACACAGCTGACATCGTTGGGCACAATTCCTCCGCGCCCCCGGCGACCATCACATCGGCGCGGTTCTCACGAATGTTCTCGAACGCATAACCGATGCCTTGAGAACCGGATGTGCACGCCGATGAGGTGGTGATGACGCGTCCCGTTAAACCCAACGAAACGGAGATGTTCACCGCAGAGGTATGCGACATCATCCGGATATAGCTTGTCGCATTGAGCTTGTTTGCGCGCCCAGTGGTTAAAAACACCGCAAAATCGAGGCTCGGCGCTGTCGATCCCCATGACGATCCGCAGGCCACGCCGACGCGGCCATTGCCCAGCATCGGATCGCCGAACAGCCCTGCATCTTTCAGCGCCTCTTCAGCAGCATGCACGCCGAGCACCGCCACACGCCCCATCGAACGGATTTTCTGACGCGGATAAAATTTCTCATGATCGATATAATCAACCGGCGCTGCGACGCGGCACGACATATCGGTGAGTTCATCCCACTCATGAATAAAACGCGTGCCGGTCTTGCCTGCACGCATGGCGGCTTCAATTTCGGCCCATGTTCCGCCGAGCGCGGTGCATCCGCCCATTCCGGTGACGACAACGCGGCGCATCAAATGAGACCGCCATTTACGCCGATGACTTGCCGCGTGATGTACGAAGCCTCATCGCTGAACAGAAACGCTGTGAGCGCCGCAATTTCTTCCGGCGTTCCCATGCGCTTCATCGGAACCGCCTCAAGCGCCTCTTCCGGAATATTTTCCGTCATACCGGTATCGACAAAACCTGGCGCGATCGAATTCACCGTGATCTTACGCTTCGCCAATTCCAGCGCGAGCGATTTGACTGCCCCGATCACGCCCGCCTTCGATGCGGCGTAGTTCACTTGTCCGCGATTGCCCATCACGCCGGAAACAGAAGACAGCGCGATAATGCGTCCACCGTCGCGCCGCCGGATCATCGGCATCGTGAGCGGCTGAAGCACGTTGTAAAAACCGTCGAGATTAGTCCGCAGGACCGCATCCCAATCATCATCTTCAATAGACGGAAAAGCATTGTCGCGCGTCAGGCCCGCGCTCAACACAACCCCCCAATAAGGCGTTTGTGACGCAAGCCGCGCTTCCAGCGCTCCACGCACCACCGCGCGGTCGCGCACGTCGAACCCGAGCACGTCAGCCAACCCGCCTGCGTCTTTGATAACTTGCGCGGCCGCCTCCGCGCCCGTGCGGTCGGCGCCGTAATGAACGGTCACAGGATAGCCTTCGCGGCCAAGACGCAAAGCGATAGCGCGGCCGATGCCCTTGCTCGCGCCCGTCACCAAAACCGGCCTTTTGGCCCGTTCCCCGCTCATCCCCGCTCCCTTAAAATCCCGCCTTTTCCCGAAAGACTAAACTGCTCCGGCAAAGCGTACTAGCTGGCGGCTGCGAGACGACTATCCGAGAGCCAGAATGAGCGCACAATTATTGCCGCCAAACGCGTAACTTGCGCTCATCACATGCTTCAAAGCAGCCGTTTCGCCGATCTCAGCCAAACGAATAGGCGGCAAATCAGGATCGCGCACACCATCCCAAACGTGCGGCGGTAATTTTTCAGTCTCAAGCGCCATAAGGCAGAACGCCGCCTGCACGGCGCCAGCAGCGCCCAACGTGTGCCCCGTCATGCCCTTGGTTGAGCTCGTCGGAATATCACGGCCAAGAACACGGTCGATCAGCCCCGCTTCCATCGCATCATTGAGCTTGGTCGCGGTTCCGTGAAGATGCGCATAGTCCGCGCCCGCCCCCCCCGCCATTGTCATCGCTCGGCGCCAAGCGAGTTCCGCACCCGCGCCGGTAGGATCAGGCGCAGACATGTGATGCGCATCGGAACTTTCACCCCACCCCGCCAACCGATAAGGCCCGGCTTCGCGAGTCACGATGAACAACCCGCCGCCTTCGCCGATATGAATCCCATTGCGGTTCGCGCTCATCGGATTGGCGCGATGATCCGATATTGAATCGAGCGCAGCGAAACCATTGATCGTCAGGTCGCACAGACTATCGACGCCGCCGGCGATCACCACGTCGCAAACATCGGCGCGCAGCATGCGCCCGGCCGCAGCAAGCGCCTTAGCGCCGGAGGTGCAGGCCGTAGAAACTGTGTACGCCGGTCCTTCAGCGCCAGAGATAAGCGCAAGATACCGCGCCGTGTCGCCGAGCAATTGTGGCCGCAGCGAGAAACCACTCGGCCACCGACCTTCAGTAAGCTTTAGCTTGATCGCCTCGCCTGCTTCGCCAATGCCGGAGGTGCTCGTACCAATCACAACGCCAACACGATGCGCGCCATAACGCGCTTTCGCCTGTTCGATTTGCGCCGCGAGTGGCGCGTAAACATGAGCGAGAATCCAGTTCGTTCGCGTTTCATCGGCATCGCCCATGAGCGCAAAAGGCAATCGGCCCACCGGAATTTCGCGCCCGCCGACAAGCCGCGCTGTTTCCGTATACGCAGCGCCCGCGAAGAGATTACGCATAACCTCTGCGCGATCCGCACCCAAAGCGCATGCAACCGAATAATCAGCGATAAAGATCGGCGCGGACGTCATTGTATAGGGCGGCTTGTGATCGTCAGCACGTAGTTGCGTGCGAAATTCCGCACAGTTTCCTGGTCCTCGTGACCTTCAACGGGGCGCACTTCGATCAGCGGCGTATTCGCTGCAAGGATCGTACGCCCTCCGCCCGTCTCCTCGCGAACCTCTACTCCATCCGGTAAAGCATGCGCGACAGCATCCCGCGGCCAAAGCGTAACGAACAAATCGCCCAAAATATTTTCCACCGGCATGCCCTGCGGAACCAACAAAGTGCGATCCTCATGAACGCCGGCGCGATCCCAACGGATTGTTGAGAGGCGTGGGCCGCTCGCAGCTGTCACAACGATTTCAACTTCGTCAGGCGATAAAGAAAGCAGCGCTTCGAATGCTTGTCGCTGATCGCCGTATTGCGCGCGCACCGTCTGCATCAGCACGCGCGTCTCCGGATAGGCGGGCGGCATCGGCAGACGCACGGCGATATCATCGCTTAAATGCGCCTCGCGAACGCCGTCATTGTTTCCATTGAGAAAAGGCGGCGCGGGGATGGACGGAACGCTTGCGCATCCCGTCATCGCCAGCGCAAGCAGCATCAAGCCGGAAGAGCGCACAATTCATCCACGACTCGCAGGAACCGAACCGGGGCTTTCACGATGGAGTTCTTGCGATCCCACGCATAACCCGCAAGGACCGATGTCAGCATCCGCGTAACATCGTTCATCTCTTTCGGGCGGCCGAAGATAATCCGCTGCAGCGAACCATCATACCAAGCGGCTACGCAGGCGCGGAAAGTTTCGATGCCCACGTAGAGTTCATCCGTAAATTCCTTTTGCCAATCGACCGTCTCCCCACGAAACTCGCGGTCAATGAGATTGGTTGTGAGGCTGGCGGATTTAAGCGCGATCGTAACGCCAGAGGAAAACACCGGATCAAGAAACTCAGCCGCGTTCCCAAGTAGGGCATAGCTTGGCCCTTTGAGGCTTTTCACGCTACACGCATAGCCGATGATCGTGTTGATCGGACGATAAAGCTCGGCGTTTTCCAGCACCTTCGCTTTGTAGGGAACCTCTTTGATGAGGTTGAACAGGCGCTCGTGATCTGTCGCGCCTGCCTTTTCCATATCATCGGCTGGGCCGACGGCGCCGATTGAAGAAAGGCCGTTCGCCAGCGGGATGAGCCAATACCAAATTTCCGGATTATTCGGATTGATCGAAACCAAGATCTTGTTCCGATCGAACGTAGGATCGGTGATGTTATCGACCACATGGCCGAATACTGAGCGCCGCATCGGAAAATTCGACGGCTCTTCAAGATCAAGCAATTTCGAGAGCGTGCGCCCAAAGCCAGACGCGTCGAGCGCGAAGCGCCCTTCAATCCGGCGCGTCTCGCCCGCTTCATTCTTCACCGTAACTGCAGCGCCGTTGTCATCGCTTTCGAATGCAATGACTTCTTCACCGAACGTGATGTTCGCGCCTTTCTTTTTAGCGCCTTCGGACAGCAGCAGATCGAACCGGTCGCGCTTCACCTGAAACGTCGTCGATGGGCCTTCTGCGCTCTTGTCCGGAAAGTAGATCGCGGTTGTCACACCATTCCAGTGGAACGCCGCGCCGTCTTTAAACTGAAACTCTTCGTCTAAAACGTCGTCGAGCAATCCGGCTTCCGCCAAGAATTCCATGCTCTGTGGCAAGAGGCTCTCTCCGATGGAGAAGCGTGGAAAATGCTGCCGCTCCACGACTTCAACCTTGTAACCCTTGTTCGCGAGCATTGCGGCGGCGACGGACCCCGCTGGCCCCGCTCCAATAATGACGACATCAGTCTTGGTGGTTTGCATGTCGAACGCTCCCCGCTACACGGGCTGGAATGAAGGAAAAGACATATCCCACCGTCACGCCGGCCGCCACGGCCAAACCGAACGCCCGAACTGGATAAGTCCCGCTGAGGCCCAAAAGCCCCATTGAGAGCACGGTCGTCAACGCCGCAATGAACACGGCGAGTTCCATCGGCTCCCCTCCGCTCTCGGCCGCCTCCCATTGGAACACGGAATGGTCAATTCCCGTGCCTATGACGACAAACAGCGCAATCACCGTGAAGAACGACACCGGTACGCCGAACGCCGCCGGAACTGCAACCGCCGCGATCACACCAATGGCCGGGCCTGCCAGGATCGAGAGGGCATGGGGCGTGCGGTAGATCAAGAGAATAACCCCAGCACACACAGCGAATGCCGCTAGAAATGCCCATGTCGCGTAACCTCGGTAGGCCGCGAACGCGCGCGAATAGCGCGCCGCCGGATCGACAACCGTTGCGTCAGGTACAAGCTCAGCCGCGTTTTCAGCGACTGGCCCAAGCGGCGCCACAAGGTAGGCCACGTCGCCAGCCGCCCCCGCCAAAGCCGCAATCACCTTTGGCCGCTCCATACTTATGGTCACTGGAGCATCTGCTAGATCGATGCCGATTTGCGCTGCCTGAGCCGCCAGGTGCGGCCCATACAAACGTTGCTCAAGCGCAGCCTTATTCTGCGCGCGCCGCTCTGCGGATGGATCGAAGCGGCTTGTGGCCAAAACATCACGCGCCGCTTCCAGCGGCAGCGCCGCCAGCGAAGTTTCCTCCCGGCGTCGCGCTTCATCTGGATTGGCGCCAAACGAGAGAAGAAATTTAGGCGTTGCGCCGTAGCCCGTGGCGGCGCGCACCTCGGCCTCTTCCGCCGTCAGCACCGGCGAGCGCGGCTGGAACTGCCGCACATCGTCCAACGTCGAAAAACGCATGGCGCCGGCAATGACGGCCAGCACGAGAACCACGCTCGCGATAATGAGACGCGCTTTCGTCCATTTGATTTTTGCCAGCGGCGCTTCAACCTTCGCCCACCACGCGGCCACCTTCTCTGGGTTACGTGCGCGAATGTCCATCAACGGCAGAAGCGTCAGCGTGAATGCAAGCGCCGTTAAAACACCGGCGACGGAAAATACCGCAACCTGCGTAAATATCGGAACATTGAAGAACACAAGGCTTGCAAAGCCGATACTCGTCGCAGCTGCGCAAACAATAAGCGGACGCTTCACATGTTTCACGCGGTTCGCGAGAGGCTCCCATTTCGATTGCGGTCCTGTCGCGAGATAATGGACCGCATAGTCGGACGTGATCCCGATCAGCGCTGAACCGAAAACGAACACCAGAACATGCACGGTCGGGAAAATCAGCAACGCCGCCCCAAGCGATCCGATCGCGCTCGCCGCTGTCACGGCCATCGTGCCGGCAAGCGCTTCCGCACGTAGAAAACAAAAAATCATTAGCAATGTAATCGCAGCCAGACTTACGCCGCCGATCAGCGACACTTCGCGCTGCGCCTGCTGCGATCCCGCTTCGGCATGAAACACCGCACCAGCGCGCGCGACTTTCACATTTGGCCAATGCGCCCGCCATTCCTCTAGCACAGCGCCGAACTTGTCCTGCGTGTCTAGCCTGAACGCGCTTTCTGTAAGCCGGCCAGATACCAACGTCGCATCGCCAATTTCTCCACCGACCGCAGGCGCTAGGCATTGCGAAAGAGTCAACGTGCGTAGAAAGGGATCATTGCGCAGCAATTCCCCACTGATCGGCGCAGTGGGTGCGTAAATCATTGCGAGCGCGCGCCGCGCTGCTGCATCGCCATCGAATTGCGCTGGATCGAATTCGCAGAGCAGTTCGTTGCGATTGGCGAAAAGCCAACGCCCCATTGCCTCACCATCGGCGCGATCTGCCTGAAACACACCGGACTCGGCAAGTCGCCGTTCAAGATCGGCGCCCGCATCCATCGCCTGCATCGGCTCATCCGCGGAGATCAAAACTGCTACGCGCCGCGCGGCCGCATCGCCAGCATCGCGCATCGCCGCGCGGATCACCGGTTCCAACGCATCTGATGGCAAAAGGCTTTGAATATCCGTATCGAACGCGCGTCCGTTCATCACCCGCACGCCGATGACCGCGGATGCGAAAACAAGCCAAACCGCTACAAGAATCGCCCCCCAGCGTTTCATGCGCTAGCTAGCCCAGTCGATGTCCATGCGGTCGCCGTTCGCTTGATTGACGGAGACATGCGCAACGCGCGTACATCCGGCGACTTCAATACGTGAGATATAGCGCGCCAGCGTCGCGCTTTTGGGCGTGAAGGCCAGGCGCCATGCGCCGCCGCCTCCGCCGGGTAACGTCGCGACATCGTAATGCGTGCGCAGCGCCGCAAAATCGCCTGTCAACAGATCGAACAAACCAGTGGAGGAAAGAAACGGATCGCCGCCGCCAGATTGCGGACCAAGCCGTTGTGGCGCCCCGCCATCGACCGACTGGGTTACACCTTGCGGCGTAATCGTCGTCAGCACCTCAATTGGATCGCTCACCCGCCACTCGACACGTTCTCGCGTAACGTTCGCTTGCCCGCGCGACACGAGCGGCGCGCGAACACCCTGTAAATGCCGCGTCTGCGTGAATTGGCTGACACCCGTCTGAAGCGGAGTCTGCATCGGATCAATGCATTGCGCGGAAGCGCTCCCTGCGAACACCGCGATCGCTAGCGCAAAAATGGCCGTAATTTTTCCCGCAGCACGGGCGGCGTTTCCCACAGCATTTCCTCCGTCTGCATATCTACGGCCACCTGAACGGCCGAGGCCCGCATGATCCGCTGCCCGGTTGTGGCGTCCCGTATTTCGAAGGCGATCTTAAGGCGGTTTTCCCATTCCACGATCCCCGAGGTAATCGCAACCCTCTGGTGGAGGCGCATGGGGCGGGCGTAGCGCATCTGCATGTCGATGATCGGCCACGCATAACCGCTCGCCTTCATGGCCTCATAGCCGTAACTGATCTCGTTCAGCACCGAAACGCGGCCGAGCTCGAGGAAACGCGGATAATTTCCGTGCCACACGATGCTCATGGGATCGACGTCGTAAAATTGCGGCTCGGTCTCGATCGTTGCGGAAACGATCGCCTTCATGCCTCTTGCCATTCCAATGGCCAGGACCGCTCGCTGATAGCCGCGATAAGATTGAGATAGGTTTTATCGAGCGGCTTATCCTCATCGATAAACGGAATGTCTTTGCCGGTCGTTGCAACGAACGTCGAAATCGCTTTCCCAAGCAAACCTTCCTTGAGCGCCCCCGACTTGATGCGCAACCGCAGCGCTTGCGTGCATGCGACAGTATGCGCCGCAGCCACCTGCTCGACCAGCTCAAGGACACGAATCGCGTCACGCGCTGCGATTGTTCCCATCGAGACCTTGTCTTGATTGTGGCACTCTGTTGAACGCGAAAAAACACTCGCAGGCATTGTGAGCTTCAGCGCCTCGGCCGTCCATGCCGACACCGCGATTTGCGTCGCCTTCAAGCCATGATTGATCGCCGCACGCGGCCCTTCGGCGCCGGAAAGGTTTGCCGGCAAGCCGTTGCTGTAACGCGTATCCACGAGGAGCGCGAATTGCCGGTCCATCAAATCCGCGATGTTTGCAACGAGGTTTTTGAGGCTGTCCATCGCGAACGCGATATGGCCTCCATAAAAATGACCGCCATGTAGCGTCTCACCGCTTTCCGGATCGAACAGCGGGTTATCGTTCGCGCTGTTCATCTCCGTTTCAATCAATGTGCGGAACGTTGGAAGCATATCCTCCAGCACGCCGATCACATGCGGCGCACAACGGATTGAATATCGGTCTTGTAGCCTGGTCGGCAAATGATCCTTGTCGAACGCAGAAAGATCAGACCGAATGCGTGCTGCAACTTTCATTTGTCCAGGATGTGGCTTGGCGAGAAACAAACGCTCGTCGAAATGGCGCGGATTGCCCTGCAGCGCGATCGTGGCCATCGACGTGAGACGCGCAGAAAGCCTCGAGATGTTTTCCGCGCGCACAAACGCAAGCGCCGCAAGCCCCGTCATCACGGCAGTGCCATTCATAACGGCAAGGGCCTCTTTCGGCCGTAGCTT
>JBEVOS010000169.1:0-7791 GCA_040507435.1 Caulobacterales bacterium
ATGGAGTTTTTCGTCGGTGTGCCAGGCTCGATCGGCGGTGCTTTGACGATGAATGCGGGATGTTACGGCCGTGAGACGTGCGATGTGCTCGTTGAAGCCTCTGCGCTCGATCGCAACGGCAATGTGATCAACATTCCGGCGGAGGATTTCGGGTTCAGCTATCGCAAGAATTCTTTGCCGCCCGACCTCATCTTTTTAGATGCGACATTCGAAGGAAAGCCCGACGACCCCGCCGCTATCGAACAGCGCATGACGGAAATCACCACGCAGCGGGAAAGCTCGCAGCCGATCCGCGAAAAAACTGGCGGATCAACGTTCAAGAATCCTGTTGCCCCTAGCGGTGAAAAATTGTCCGCCTGGAAGCTGGTCGATGAAGCGGGGATGCGCGGCGCCCGGCGCGGCGGCGCGCAGGTGAGCGAGAAGCACGCGAATTTTCTGATCAATATAGGCGAGGCGAGCGCTGCCGATATCGAAGGCTTAGGCGAAGATGTGCGTTCCGCTGTTAAGGCGAAGTCCGGTGTTGAGCTTCAATGGGAGATCAAGCGGATCGGGCGCGCACCTTAAGGAAGAATGCCGGCGCTTGAGGCGTAGTAATATGCGCCAAAGCCTGCGCCGATGAGCGCAGCGAGCGCCGCCAACCGCAATAGGATTCCCGCGGCCGGGTTGCCTTTGCCGCTTGATGAAGAGGCGGTCGCAGAGGGCGTGCCGGAGGCTCGCTGGGAATTGGAAGCCGGCTTTTTCGGCGCTGCGCCAGACACAGTCTTCAAACACGCTACCAGTGACCGCCACGAGCGCGTATCGCGGCCAGACCAATTGGAAAGATCCACGGCGTAGCCGAGAGAGGGGGCGGCGGTGTCGAGGCGGGCGAGCGCGAGCTTGCCTTTGGCCTTGGCGCGGTTTGCGGCTTCGATCAAAGCCGGTGCGTAGGCAGCGTCTTTCGACCAGAGCACAATCACCGCGGCGGCGCTGTCGATATTGGCAGCGAGCTTGCGGCGCCCGTGTGGGCTCAACGCAGCTTCCGCATCGAAGTCAGCACGCACACGGTAACCGAGCGTTTCGAGTTTTTGGGCGACCTTTCCCGCGCGGGCCGCTGCTTCCGGCGCGTGAGTGAGAATTACATCTGCCATGTTCTTATTGGGCCTCCACGACGCTCAAGACATGAGCAGTGCTGCAGCTTCAATGTCCTTTCAACGCGCTCACGGGTGCGGCTTATGGGCGCCGTATAAATGAGCGGCGGCGCCAATTCAGTAACCATGGTGAAGGCGCCTTCATTTGCGTGAACGAAACGTTTCTGGATTGGGCGCTGGAAACGAAAAATTCACCATAAAATTCAATGCATAAAGTGCATCGCCCTCACAATGCCTTAACTCTGAGACGGCATTTGTAGTGTTCCAGAATGGGAGTGCGCAGATGGCGCGGGTGGCGGTGCTGCTGGGCGGATTGAGCCCTGAAAGACCAGTGAGTCTTTCGACCGGCGCAGGCGCGTCCGCAGCGCTGAAGCGCCTTGGGCATGATGTCATCGAGATCGATCCGTCCGATGCGGATTGGCTCGAAAAACTCAAGAATTCAAAGCCAGACGCCGCCTTCAACGTGCTGCACGGCCCTTGGGGCGAGGATGGCCGCATTCAAGGCGTGCTTGATTATCTGCGCATTCCGTACACGCATTCCGGCGTGCTTGCGTCGGCTTTGGCGTGCGACAAGGAAAAGTCTAAGGCGATTTTTCGTCTCGCCGGGCTTCCGCTTGCGGACGGCAAGCTGATGAACAGATTTGAGGCGGCCAAATCTCATCCGATGCCGCTGCCTTATGTGGTGAAGCCGAACAGCCAAGGCTCATCGATCGGCGTGTTTATCGTTCGTGAGGGCGCCAATCGCCCGCCGGAACAATTGCTCGATCCAGATTGGACTTATGGCGAGGACGTCGTCGTCGAAGAATTCATTGCGGGCAAAGAGCTGACCGTGACTGTCCTCGGTGAAAAGGCGGGCCCACGCGCGCTTGCCGTGACCGAGATTGTGCCATCCGGCGAGTGGTATGACTTCAACGCGAAATACGCCGCCGGCGGCTCGCGCCATGAATTGCCGGCGAAGATTCCGGACGAGGTGACGCAGAAGCTGATGCGTTATGCGGAACAAGCGCATGCGGCGCTCGGCTGCCGGGGTGTGACGCGTTCCGATTTCATGTTCGATGAAAAGCGCGGAAAGATCGCGCTCCTCGAAGTGAACAATCAGCCTGGGATGACGCCGACATCGCTCGTGCCGGAGCAGGCGGCCTATTCCGGCATGAGCTATGACCAGCTGGTGGCTTGGATGCTGGAGGATGCGTCATGGCCACGATGAGAGGACGGCGTCCGCCGCGCAAACAGCCGCCGCCCCCGCCGCGCCGTTCGAGCGGAACCGGCGTGCCGCGCTTGGCGACCATCAAGCTCGATTCCCAATGGCGCGCGCCTCCGAAGGTGACACGCGAGCATGCTGCGCGTTTTTCGGCTGCGACGGTGCTCATCGCCGGGGCTGCGATCGCTGGCGCTGCTTGGCTTGGCGGATCGCTATTTGATGCGAACCAAGCGTTTGCGTCACAGACGGACAAGACGCTGGCGGGTATGGGTTTTCGCGCAAGCTTTGACGTGCAGGGCGCGACCGGCGCCCGCGAAGCCGAAGTGCTCGCGATCGCCACGCCCGAAAACCGGCATTCGCTGCTTGCCGCTGACCCGCAAGAAATCAAAGCCCGCGTGGAAGGCCTCGAGTGGGTTTCACGCGCGACGGTGAAGCGCCGCTGGCCGGGCGAGATCCATATTCATGTCGAACGCCGCGCCGCTTTCGCGCGCTGGCAGGAGAATGGGAGCGTTTCGGTCATAGACGCCGCTGGTGAGCGCTTGCTCGCCGAGCGCGCAGCCGATCATCCCGAATTGCCTCTCGTGGTGGGGGCGGGCGCGTCGCATGCGGCTGGTGAGTTGCTGCGCGCGCTCGAAGAATTGCCGGATGTGCGGGAGCGCGTCGTCGCGCTGGTGCGCGTGGGTGAACGGCGGTGGAATCTCGAACTCGCATCGGGCGCGACGATTGAGTTGCCGGAGCGCCAGCCAGTTATGGCGCTGACGCAGTTAGAGGAACTCCACGCAGAGCACCACATTCTCGATCGTCCGGTCGCGACGCTGGATATGCGCATGCCTGGCCGTCTCGCCGTACGCGGCGGCGCTGGCCTGCTCGGCGCGCACGTAGAAGGGGTTTGAGCCGATGGCGCTGATCGATCCCTCTCAAGATCACGCGCCGCGGCAGGATTATCCGCTGGTGGCGTCCATCGATGTCGGCGTTGCGAAAACCGTTTGCATGGCTGCGCGCCGCGATCCGGTGCTTGAGCTGCATCCTGAGCGTCCGCTACGGATTTTGGGCGTCGGCGTTCAGTCTGCGCCTGCAATCGCCAGCGGTAAGCCGGCTGACTTTGAAGCCTGCGCGCGGGCGATCCGTGTCGCCATCGATCAAGCTGAGCGCATGGCGGGCGAGACAATTACGCATGTCACCGCGACTTACGCCGGCCCAGGCGTGCGCGGACAGATCGTGCGTGGCGCGACGCGCGTGCGGGCTACCGCCATCACACAACGCGAGATCAACGCTGCGCTCGCCGCCGCGATCCAATCTGCGCCCGCGCCCGGCAGAACCATCCTTTACGCAACGCCGCTGCGTTACTTCATCGACGGCGAACCGGTGCGCGAGGCGCTTGGCAAATCGGCCGCCATGCTTGGCGTTGAGGCGTGTTTGGTGACGGCGCCGCGTGAGGCGATCGAGGCGCTTTGCGCGTGCATCGAAGACGCTGGCGTTCAGGTCGAAGAGGTGATCGCTGCGCCTTACGCGGCGGGGCTCGGGGCGTTGACGCGCGAAGATCGTGAGATGGGCGCGCTCGTTCTCGATATTGGCGCTGGCGCGACAGGCATTTCAGTCTTCGCGGCGGAAGGCCTTGTTCACGCCGAGACGATTCCGCTTGGGGGCGTACGGATGACGCGCGATCTCGCGCATCGTTTGGAAACGACGTTTGCAGCGGCCGAGCGGGCGAAGCTCGTTTATGGCGGCATCGGGCGCCACATCGATCCCCGCGAAACGGTGGAGACGCCGCGTCTTGGCGCCGATGGGCGGCTTGAGGCTGCAATGGCGCTGCGCGGCGCAATCGTCGAGACGCTGCATCCGCGCTTCCATGAAATTCTGCTCGCGGCGCGCGACCGCCTCGTCGCTGCCGGGATGACGGGGCCAAACGGCCCTGCGCGCGCAGTATTGATCGGCGGATGCGCGATGTTGCCGGGCGCGCGCGAACTTGCCGCCGAAGTGCTCGGCATGCCGGTGCGGATTGGCCAGCCCTTTGAACTCTGCGGGTTTGAAACGGGCGAAGCGAGCCCAGCTTACGCCGCGGCCGCAGGCGTGCTGCGGTGGCGCCTCGATCATGCGGATTTACAGCCTGGCGCGGCCCCGCCGGAAGCGAGCTTGTGGGACGCCGCCGCCGCAATGCGCCGCGCCGCGAGCCAAGCCTGGGGATGGCTGCAGAAAAATTTCTGAGCCTGAATAACGAGACACTGAAAAGATTGTAACGGACGCGCGATCCGCCCTGGAAATTACACGATCAGACGGCAACATTAGTGAACCCCTGCGAATCAGGCTCGCCGCCTGCTGATTGGACCTATCGATGAGCCATCTGAGTGCGCCGTCTCTGCACGAGTTGAAGCCGCGCATCGTTGTGTTCGGCGTTGGCGGCGCGGGCGGCAACGCCATCAACAACATGATCGAAGCCCGCCTGCAGGGTGTCGAGTTCGTCGTGGCGAATACCGATGCGCAGGCTCTTACACGCGCGAAGACGCCGCATCGCATTCAGCTTGGCCAATCGATCACTGAAGGTTTGGGCGCTGGCGCGCGGCCGGAAGTCGGCCAAGCGGCCGCGCAGGAATCGACGCCGGAGATTCTCGAGTTTCTCGATGGCGCGCACATGGTGTTCGTCGCAGCCGGTATGGGCGGCGGCACCGGCACGGGCGCGGCGCCCGTCATCGCGCGTGCGGCGCGGGAGCGCGGGATCCTCACGATCGCGGTGGTCACGAAGCCGTTTCACTTCGAAGGCCAGCGGCGCATGCAGCTCGCGGAAGCGGGCGTGCAGGAGCTGCGCAAGCATGTCGACACGCTGATCGTCATTCCGAACCAGAATCTGTTCCGCGTCGCCAATGAACGGACGACGTTTTCGGAAGCGTTCCAGCTTGCCGATCAGGTGCTTTACTCGGGCGTGCGCGGCGTCACCGATCTCATGGTCATGCCTGGGCTCATCAATCTCGACTTCGCGGATGTGCGCACCGTGATGGCGGAGATGGGCACGGCGATGATGGGCACGGGCGAGGGCGAAGGTCCGGGCCGCGCGCTTGAGGCTGCGCATGGAGCAATCGCCAATCCGTTGTTGGACATCGTGTCGATGAAGGGCGCGCGCGGCGTGCTCATCAACATCACGGGCGGCTTTGATATGACGCTCTATGAAGTTGACGCTGCCGCGAACGAAATCCGCGCGGAGGTCGATCCCAACGCCAATATCATCCTGGGCTCGACGTTTGACGAAAAGCTCGAAGGCCGGATGCGCGTGAGCGTTGTCGCCACCGGCATCGACGATGAAGCAATTGTCGCGCAGCAGACGGTGGTGCAGCCTGCGCGCCGTGCGGCGGATGCGGCCGCGCCGCGCCGCTTCCCAAGTGCGCAGCAACCCCTGCCAACCCCGGCGTCCGCGCCAGCCGCCCCGCCGGTAGAGCGGCCGCCGACGCGCATTGAACCGGTCGATGGTTTTGGAGACCGGCCGAGCTTCGCCAACGATGCTGATGAACGCAAAGGTTTCAATTTGTTCGGCTGGATGAAGCCGGGCGATAAGCCCACGCACGATTCCATGGATTATGAGCCGCCGGCGCCTACGCAGCGCCACGCTGATGAAGCCGCGCCGAGCGATCCAAACCTTGATGAAGAGCTTGAGATTCCTGCGTTTCTGCGCCGGCAGATGAATCCGCGCTAAGCAGTTAGCGTTGTAGAGACGCGCGCAGCCGCGCATCTTCCGGGGTTTGTTTTCCAACGCTTTCGATTTGATCGAGCGCATCTAGCGCCGCCGCGCGATGATCTTTCGCGTCGGCGCCGCTGAGAGACGCGAGATGCGTGCGGACGATGGCGCAAAATCGCAATCCCTCCGCCGTTGGCTCCTTCCAGATGCGGCCTGCGAGTGAGAGTTCGTCTTCCCATGCCGCGCGCGCGGCGGCGGGATCGCGATCGGCTTGTGCGGCAAGGCCAAGCCGTTCGAGCGCGACAGCTAAAGAGAGAAGAGAATTGGGCGTTTCGCCGGCCGCTTCTGCGAGCTGAAGGCGCAGTTTGAACGCCATATCGAGAATGGCGCGCGCCGATTGATGATTGCCGTTTTCGCTATGCAGCGCGCCGTATTTCAGCGCGATCGCGGCAAGATTTCGGATCGGGCCAGTAGCGCCTGGATTTGAATCGGCCGTCATGTGCGCCAGTTCCAATGCTCGGGCGAGCGCATCGAGCGCGGCTTGGGGTTTCTTCGCCGTGATCGCGACATCGGCGAGGCGATCCCAGGCGGCTGCGAGTTCGGACATGCGCCGTGAATCTTTTGGTGAGGCGGCTAACCGGGCATCTGCAAGGTGAACCGCGTCAGCGAGCGTGCGGCGTGCTGGCTCCAGCGCGCCTTCGGCTAATTCGGCTGCGCCATTGTGCAGAAGAACATCCAGTAGGTTGCGGCCTGCGATGTCATCTTGCGGCTGCTCTTTATAAAGCGCTTCCGCCAAGGTCCGCGCTTGGCCGCGTGCGGCCTCCGCCAAGTGAACTTCGCCGCTTTCCGAGAGCATGTCCGCGTGCCGCCGCCATGTCAGCGCCAACGCGCCGCGCTGGCTTGGGTCCGCAGCAACCTGTTTGTTCCGCAAAGTGAGCGCGCGTTCCATTTCGCGCCGCGCTTCGCCGAAGGCGCCGTTGCGCCGCGCGATTTCTGCGCGAAGCGCCGCCAGTTGGGCGCGCGCTGCGTTCAAGTCCGGATCGGATTTTGTGGATTGATCCGCAAGGAGGGCGTAGGCGCGCTCGGCATCGTCCGCATGCCGTATGGCGCGCGTCTCATTTCCAGCATTCAGCGCCAAATCCGCGAGACGCGCCAAGCTGAAGGCGCGATCGGCCAAGATTGCTGGAGCGCCCCGCTGGCGTTCCGCAAGCTGGTTCAGGATTGCTAGCGCCGCCTTATGGCCTTCCTCGGCGCGGGCGGCCTCACCTTGGCGGAGGTCGAATTCGGCGAGGCGTTGGCGCGCGGCGGCAAGGTCGTGTGCAACAGCCGCATCGTGCGGATCGTTGGCGCAGACCGTTTCGGCGAGTTTGCGCGCCATCTCGAATTGCGCGCGGGCTTCTTTCAGATCGCCGCCGGCCTCCGCGATCTCGCCCAGCGCGAAAGCGGCGAAGCCCCGATCGGCCTCATCGAACGCAATATCGAACGCCGCCTGCGCCCGCATGCGTGCGCCGTCGAGGTCGCCCTTTGCGGCCAAAAGCCTTGCGAGCGCGATCCTTGGCGCCGCGTCCAAGGGCTTCAGATCGGAGGCGCGGGAGAAGGCCTCGAAGGCACGGTCCGCGTCACGGCCGAACGCGAGCGCGCCGGCTTTGCGGGCAGCTGTTACAGCCTCGTCGCCATCGCCCGCAGCCTCAAGCATGAGCTCTTCAAAAATCTTATGAAATTCAGCTTCTTGGCGCGACATGTGGATCAATCGTTAACCGTCACAAACCGTAACTCAAGTTGTCTTGCTGCGGCTGCGA
>JBEVOS010000188.1:0-6929 GCA_040507435.1 Caulobacterales bacterium
ATCCGGGTCGCGGTCGAGCTCGCAAAGCTGGAAAGGGCAGGCTGATTCAAACGCTTGCCGGCTCTGACTTTGCTTGATTGATGCGGTTTTGGGCGGGTGCTATGAGGCGCCCACCGGGGACGGGCCTTAGGCCACAGGAGTACGGCACATGGGCGCGACGATCACGGAAGACTATCGCCCCAGCGACGACGAGCCGTTCATGAACGAGCGGCAGCGGGAATATTTCCGTCGAAAGCTGCTCGTCTGGAAAGACGAAATTCTGGAAGAGAGCCGCGAGACGATCACGAGCCTGCAGCAAGATACGGTGTCGCTGCCGGATATCGCTGACCGGGCGACGAGTGAAACGGATCGCGGGCTTGAGCTGAAAACGCGAGACCGGCAGCGGAAGCTGATCTCGAAGATCGATGCGGCGCTGCGGCGGCTCGAGGACGGCTCCTACGGTTATTGCGAAGAGACGGGCGAGCCGATTTCGCTGGGGCGGCTTGAGGCGCGGCCGATTGCGACGCTTTCGGTTGAGGCGCAGGAGCGCCATGAGCGCCGCGAGCGCATTCATCGCGACGATTGATGCCGTCCGAACTTCTCGACGCAGCGCTTTCTACGGCGCATTTCATCGCGGTGCTCATCATTGCCGGCGCGCTGGCGACGCAGGCGTTTTTGCTTCGCGCGCCGCTTTCCAAATCCAGCCTATTGGTTCTTGCGCGCTCTGATTTGTTTTACGGGCTCGCGGCTGTCGCGCTCATTATCTTCGGGGCGTCGCGGGTCGAGTTCGGGCTGAGAGGTCACGACTTTTATTTCGCTTCGCATGCGTTCTGGGGAAAGATCGCGGTCTTCACGATTATCGGGCTGCTTTCGATTCAGCCAACCATGAAGTTTCGCGCGTGGCGGAAAGCTGCGCGCGCGGACGAGCATTTTGCGCCGCCGGAGATAGATGTGAAAAGCGTGCGGCGCTTCGTGATGATCGAAGTGCATCTGCTGGCGCTGGTCGTCATCTTCGCGGCGCTGATGGCGCGCGGCATCGGCTGAAGCTCAGTGTGGCTGGCCAGACGCCAGCGTAAAGAGTGTGATGAAAATTTCGAATGCTATAAGACCGATGATGATCCATTCGAGACGCCGCGCGCGTTCGTTTTCGATCAGGTCCGTGATTACTGTGGTGGTGCTGCGCAGAAGATCGAGACGGTTGTCCACCGCAATCGCTCGCTCACGGAGTTCATACTCGGCTTCAATGCGTGCGTAGAGGCGCTCTAGTTCGGGGTGGTCCCAGAGGATATCCGGCTTTTCGGCGACGGCCATGCGCGCAACCAGCTGGTGTTGCGCGGTCAACGCTTCACCCATGCGGCGGTTGAGATCATTCAGCGGAACGCCCGGCCGGCCGGTGCGCGCGAGCTGCGCCGCGAGCGGCTCGGCGCGTTCAACGGCGCGCTGGATCAGCTCTTCGTAGTAATTGAGCGATGCAGCTTTGGCGAGACCGTCCGCTATAACGACGAGACGGCGCGGATCGAAATCTCGCACCGCAAATTCGCCGTCTGGCAACGCCGCTTCTTCGGCGTTTTCATTGGCGATGAGGGTGACTTCTTCAGACGACGGCTTCGGCAGAGGATTGCGCAGCCTCTCCGACAAAGTCTCCAGAAAATTGCGTTCAGCTTGAGCTGAGAGACCTGCAAGCACGCATGCGCCATCGCGAAAGATAAAGGCGCGGCCGGATTCTCCCGCGCGCATGACGAGCGGGTCAACGCCGGTTTGCGTTTCGGTGCGCGGAAGGCCGCGCGTGTCAATGCGATCGGCGAGCAGGTAAGCGTTGAGGCGAAGCGATGTTTCGCTCATTTGAGCGCCTCCATAACGTGCGTGGCGTGTGCGCCATCTTTTGTGAGAGCCGCCGCGACTTTTTGCACATCGAGGCCGCCATTGGTTTTGAGCGTTTCGCCGTGCATCCCGGAGGCGACGAAGAGAACATCGAGGCCTTGCGCGTTCGCGCCTTTCAAATCCGTGCCGACGCCATCGCCGATCGCGAGAAGGCGGGTTTTATCAGCTGGTTTGCCGAGCAAAGTTGTGATTTCCGCGTAAGCGAGATCGTAAATTGGTGCGAAGGGTTTGCCCGCCATGATCACACGCCCGCCAATGGCTTCATAATCGCGCGCGATGGCGCCGGCGCACCAGACGAGCTGATCGCCGCGCTGCACGACAATGTCTGGATTAGCGCAGAGCAAATCCAGATCGCGCGCACGCGCTTCAGCGAGCAATTCAGCGTAGTCCTCAGGCGTTTCCTTCGTATCGTCGTTGAGGCCCGAGATTGCGAAGAATGTGGCGTCGTTGAAATTTGAGCGCGCAAGTCCGAGACCGGACCAGAGGATCTCATCCATGTCGGGGCCGATTTTGTAGAATGGGCCGGGCGCGCGCGCTTTGAGTTCGGCCCGGATTGCATCTCCGCTTGTGACGATGGCGTCCCACGCATCGCTGCGCACGCCTAGCCGCGCAAGCTGGCCCGGGATCGGATCGCGCTGTTTCGGCACATTCGATACGAGCACGACTTTGCCGCCGCGCGTGCGATACTCGGCGAGTGCGTCACATGCGGGCAAGTAGGCGGCGCGGCCATTATGTATGACGCCCCAGATGTCGCACAAAAGCGCATCGTACCGGCCAGAGATTTCTTCGAGGCGCGTGATGTGTTGCATTGCGGCTTCGATACAGGCGGTGGGCTAGCGCGGAAAGGCGCATTGCGCGGCGATTTGCGCGGCCTGAGTTTTCGCTTCGGCGGCGCCGCCAGCGAATGATGATTGTAAAACGAGATCGGCGCGCCTTGCTTGGGGCGCAACATGGAGATCGTGCATTGGGCGCACGTTCAAGAAGAATTGTTGAAGAACTGAATGGGGCGTACGGTTGCGCTCCGTCACGTCGCGGATCATGCGCCGCCCCAGGCGTAACGTTTCTTCCGCGTCGATATAAACTTTGAGGTCGAAGCAGGCGCAAAGCGCGTCGCTCGAAAGGACGTGGATGCCCTCCACGATCACGACATCGGCAGGCCGGAGGCGTTCGCTTTCAGCCAGACGCGCGTGCGTTTTGAGATCGTAGAGCGGCTTATCGAAAGGTTGCGACCGGCGCGCGGCTGCGAGATGTTCGCGCAGTAATACGTCATCCTTCGCGGACGGCGCGTCGAAATTGACTTTATCGGGGTCGAAATCGGGATAGGCGCTGCGGTCGAGATAATAATCGTCTTCAGCTATCAGCGCGACGGAACGCGGTGCGAGTTCGGCGGCAAGTGCGTGTGCAATTGTTGTTTTTCCGGATGCCGAGCCGCCCGCGATGCCGATGAGATAGGCCATTATTTACCGCAGCACGCCCGCACCAAGCGCGCAAGTCGCAGCTTAAGCGACGCGGCCGCGGCGCTCCATGAAGTCGCGGGGCGGGGCGGTTTCTTCCATCAAGCTTTCCTTGATGGCGCGCGGCGGCCCGAACAAATGGCCCTGGCCATAAGGCACGTCGAGATCGAGAATCTCCGGCACTTGCGGTTCATGCTCGACACGCTCGGCGATGACGTCGATTCCGTAACGTTGGAAAACGGCGCACACGTCCGATGATGTAATCTCGCGCGTGATCGCGGATTTCGGGCGGGCGCCTTGGCGGATCAGCTGATCGGCGAGCAAGTGCGCCGGGGCTTTGAAGTAGCGAACGCCTGCGCGCTCAAGGTCGGGCAGGTCGACTTCGATATGCGTGACTTTGTCGATTGAGAAGCGAAAGCCGAGATCGACGAGTTTCGACATGGCGCGCGCTTCGAAGGATGAGCGGGTTTCGAATGCATCTTGCGGCAGTTCGAAGATCACGCTGCCGGCGAGATCGATATGCTCGCGCATAAAGTCGAGGAATTGCGGGAAGAACGCCTCGTCAGCCAGCGCGCGTGGTGCGAGATTGCAGAAGATCCCGACGCGGCGGTCGTTCTTCGCGAGTTTTCGCACGATCTGGACGCAGCGGAACATTAGAAGATTGTCGATCAACCCCATCATGCCGGATTGTTCGGCGGCGGGAATGAATTCCTGCGGCAAGATCAAACGGCCGCTTGAATCCTTTAACCGCGTGAAGCCTTCGTAGAACGCTGTTTTGCGCTGCGGCAGCGATACGATCGGTTGCAGGTGCAGTTCGATGCGGTTTTCGTAGAGCGCGTCACGTACGATATCGATCGCGCCGCGCGGCGCGCCGGGAGAGGCGAGCCGCTTCACGTCGTCGAAACGCGATTCAATTGCACGGCCGAGCCGGTCGACCAATTGATCGAGCATGTGCATTTCGGGCGCAGGCGCGCGTGCAGGTATTTGCGGCGTGGAGACGATCCGATCCGAAAGTTCGAGAACGGATTGATCAATGGAGTCGAGACGCGCGGTGACGGCGTCGATATCAGCCAGTACTTCGCGGTGCGCCTGGCGCATTTTATCGATGTCGCCGCGCAGGCGCTTTTCGGTGCGCCCGACTGCGGCTGCGCCGAAGGATGCAGAGATGCCCCCATGCGTGATCGCCGCCGCGCAGAACAAAGCCATGCCGGACAGGAAGGAGGATGCAGCATCCGCGCCGCCGATTTTGCTCATGGCGAGGCCTGTCGTCAGCGCGATGAGCGCGTAGCCGACATAAAGCAGGGCATGCGTGATGAGCGGCATCTGTAGTCCGAATCTCCCGCGTCCATGAGACGACCCGGTTGGTTGAGGGAGTCTTAACGCGACATAAACCAATGCATTCGGCCGCTTGGCCAAGCGATTGATTTTAGGCAAAATCTGCCGGGCGCCGTTCAAACGGCGAGACGCGCTTTAAGCTTTGCCGAGATTGCAGGCCATTCGTCACGCAAGATCGAATACCATGCCGTGTCGCGCCACGTACCGTCCGGGCGAAGGATGTGGTGGCGGTGAACGCCTTCGAAGCTGGCGCCAAGTTTGAGGATAGCCGCGCGCGAGCGCGCATTTTCGGAATCCGTTTTGAGTTCGACACGTTCCGCGCCGGAGGCGAATGCGTGGGTGAGCAGGAGTAATTTCGCTGCCGGATTAATGCGGCCGCCTTGCGCTTCGAGCGTGTACCATGTGCCGCCGATTTCGACGCCGCGATCGCGCGCGCGGGGATTGATGTAACAGGTTTGCCCAACAACGGCGCCGTTCGCGATTACGGCATGCGGCAGCCAGGTTCCAGCGCTGCGGTTTGCGAGCATTTCGTCTACGAAAGCATCGACGTCTCGTTTGTACAGCGCTGCATTTGGAAAATACCGGAAGATAGAAAAATCTTGAGCGGCTGCTCGCAGGCCGTCTCGATGCGCTTCCGTGATCGGCTCGAGGCGAACGAATGCGTTTTCAAGCGTTTTGGCTTCGAGCTTCACTGCATGAATTCCTTGGCGGCTTGCGCGAGATAAAAAACGCCGAGCGCGGTGATGATGTATTTCGAGTATTTGAGGAAGTTCACGTCGCTCATACGATCTAAGATACGCCCGCCTATCATTGCGCCGAGCATTGAAAGCGGAACGGCGAGCGCAAAAAACCAAAGCGGCGGAAATCCTTCACCGGCGCCTGCGATGAGCGGTGCGCCGTAAAAAATGATCTTCGACAGATGGCTTAGAACCTGTGTCGCCGCTTTGGTTGACACGATTTGGTGGCGCGTCAGCGTGGTCCGGACGAAGAAGACATCGAGCAGCGGGCCCGCGACGCCTGCGATAAGATTGAGGCCGGTGACGCCAAGTCCGCAGATGACAGCGTGCGAAGGTTTGGCGGCGTCCGCCTCAATCACGCCCTTCGGCAGCCAAGCGAGGGCGGGAATTAAGCCGAGAAACAGGAAGGTCCAGGCGCGGGACGGCGCGTAAGATACGGCTGCGAGCGTGAACGCGGCCATCAACGATCCCGCTGCGTAAAACGCGATGATCGGCCAGCCGATGTGACGGCGATGGATGACGGCGCGCCAGCCGTTCGACACGAGCTGCACCGCGCCATGCGTCACCATCGCAGCTTGGACAGGCATTACGAGCGTCAGCCCGCCCATCAGCATCAGACCGCCCGCCATGCCGAAAACGCCGGACACGGTCGCGGTGACCAGTACGAGCGCGAGCAGACATGCGAGCGTTACAGCGGCCATTCGCCCTCATGCATAGCCGGGAAGGGCCTGTCCATTGCCCGGGCAGGGGCGTGGCGCTATGCGGGGCGCTGATACCGGCGAGCCGAGGGAAGCGTCCATGATTTTCGAGCACAGCGAAGAGACCAAGCTTTGGCTGGGCCGGCTCAAGGGATTTATCGCAGAGCATGTCGAGCCTGCCGTGCCGGTTTACTACCAGCAGCGCGATACGGGCGAACGGTGGAAAGTCCTGCCGATCATCGAAGAGCTGAAAGCGAAGGCAAAGAAGGCCGGGCTGTGGAATATGTTCATGCCGCCGGAGCCACATGGGTTCACGCCAGTCGATACGAGTTTTGAATTCGAAGGGCCCGGGCTTTCCAACCTCACCTACGCGCCGCTTGCAGAACAGATGGGGCGCATCGAGTTCGCGTCGGAGATTTTCAATTCCTCGGCGCCCGATACGGGCAATATGGAAGTGCTCGTGCGCTACGGGACGCGCGAACAAAAAGAACAATGGCTGCGCCCGTTGATGAATGGCGAGATTCGTTCCGTGTTTTTGATGACGGAGCCTGGCGTTGCTTCATCGGACGCGACGAATGTCGAAACCAGCATCGTGCGCGATGGCGATCACTACGTGGTCAATGGACGTAAATGGTGGTCGAGCGGCGCAGGCGATCCACGCTGCACTGTCTTCATTGTGATGGGTAAGACTGATCCGGAGGCAGCTCGACATCTGCAACAGACGATGATTCTCGTGCCCAGCGATTCGCGGGGCATTCGAGTCGTGCGGCCGCTATCGATCTTCGGGTATGACGACGCACCCCACGGACACATGGAGGTTGTCTTGGAAAACGTGCGGGTCCCCG
>JBEVOS010000193.1:0-3492 GCA_040507435.1 Caulobacterales bacterium
TGCCGTAAAAGACTGACGGCGCGCTGCAACGATCCTTCGGTGACGTGAACCCCGGGCCAGAGCTGGTCGAGTAGTTCGTCTTTCGGAATGACACGGCCGGCATGACGGACAAAATAGGCCAAGAGATCAAATATCTTCGGCTGAAGGTCGAGCGCCCGGCCGCGCAGCGTCAGATCGCGCGCAGCTTCATCCAGCACAAATTCGCCGAACCGCACCAATGCCATCGGACGCCCACTTTCAATTCCCAAGCAGATGATAAGCCATCGATAAGACCACGGTAAGGACCCTCGGCGCGTGTGAGCGTACCTCTCCGGTCATTGGCGATCGCGCCATGTCAAGGAGACCTCTCATGCAACTCTATGTCATCCGCCGGCCCAGCGCCTGGGCGTCCATGCAGGAACTCGAGACAGCGGGCGCCAAATCCGCTCGTATTGGGAACGAGCAGATGCCCGATCAAGTGCGCTGGATCCGCAGCTATGTGGTCCACGAACCAGACGGCCGCATCGGCACCTTCTGCATTTACGAAGCCGCAAGCGGCGAGGCAATTCGCGAGCACGCACGCCGCGTCGGCATGCCTGGCGAGGAATTCTATCCCGTCGCCACGACGGTCCTAATTCGCCCGGATCCCGCATTGCAGCCCGCTTAAGTGTGTCAGCGGGCGGCGTGCAAATCAGCCGCCCGCTGCCCGCAACATCTCAAGGCCAATCACATGCGTAACTCTGATCCTTCAGATAAGGCCGCACTGCGCGTTGCATTCGAGCGCGCATTTGCGTTCCGTGCGTCACTGCCGACACGGCCCGTTACGCCACCTGCGACGTCGGATGATCTTGCGTGCCTTTTCGGCGGCGCGACGCCTGAACGCGGCGAACTTGCGTCTTCTGTCATTGAGGCGCTCGCAGACGCCGCAGATTCCGGTCTCATGGGCTCCGCTGGCGCGCGCTTCTTCGGCTGGGTCATTGGAGGCTCGCATCCCGTTGGCGTTGCAGCCGATTGGCTCACCAGCGCATGGGGACAAAATGCCGGCCTCTACGCTGCATCGCCTGCAGCTGCGACAGCGGAAATGGTTTCAGCCAACTGGCTGCTGGACATGCTGCGCCTACCACAAGAATGCTCGGTTGGCTTCGTGAGCGGCGCGACAATGGCGAACTTCACCTGCCTTGCCGCCGCGCGCAATGCGATGCTCAACCGCAACGGCTGGGATGTGGAAGCGTTCGGACTGCAGGGCGCGCCGCGCATGCGTATTTTAATCGGAAACGATGCGCACGCCTCCGTGTTCGCCGCGCTGCGCTATCTCGGCTTTGGTGCTCAAAGCGCAGAACGCGTGCCAACCGATTCAGAAGGACGCATGATCGCCGCCGCGCTTGAGAAAAAATTGTCCGAAGGCGTACAAGCGCCGGCCATTGTCATCGCGCAAGCGGGTCAAATAAACACCGGCGCATTCGATCTGATCGACGACATCGCAGCGCTCTGCAATCGTTACGGCGTATGGCTACACGTGGATGCTGCATTCGGCTTATGGGCGCGACTCTGCCCCGAGTTTGATGACCTTACATGCGGCCTTGACCGCGCTGATTCCTGGGCGGTGGACGGTCATAAATGGCTACAGATCCCCTACGATTGCGGCTTCGCCATCGTTCGTGACGCCGAAGCTCACCGCCGGGCCATGTCGATCAGAGCGAGCTATTTGCCAGCCCACGACTACGAGCCCGGCGATTTTGTCCCTGAATTGTCGCGGCGCGCGCGCGGATTTGCGACATGGGCCATGCTGCGCGCGCTTGGACGCAATGGCGTTGCTGAGATGGTGCGCAGGCATTGCCAATTCGCGCGTGATCTCGCGCTGCGCTTGACGTCTGAGCCGGGCATACGCGTGGTGAACGACGTTGTCCTAAACCAAGTGATCGTCCGGTTCGGTGAGGACGACGCCTTAACGCACGCAACGATCGCCGCACTTCTGAATGAAGGCGTATGTTTCGCCGCCGGCGCTGAATGGCGCGGCGCGTGGGTAATGCGAGTTTCAATCATCTCAGCGGCGCTAGATGACGCCGACATTTCTCGTCTCGCAGCCGCGATCATTCGCGCTTGGCGCCGCGTGCGCCCCCTCGTTTCACCTCTCAGTCATCAAGGAGTTTCAATATGAAATACGATGATATCCTCCAGACAATCGGGCGCACTCCAATAGTCAGAATTCATCGGCTGGCGCCTCCTGGCGTGAATGTTTTTGCAAAAGTCGAAAGCTTCAATCCAATGGGTTCCGTGAAGGACCGCTTAGCCCTCGCCGTTATCGAAGCGGCCGAACGCAGCGGCGAATTGCAACCCGGCCAAACCGTGATTGAAGCCACAAGCGGCAATACCGGCATCGGCCTCGCAATGGTGTGTGCGCGCAAAGGCTATCCGCTCGTCGTCACGATGGCCGAAAGCTTCAGCGTCGAGCGCCGCCGATTGATGCGGTTCCTGGGCGCAAAAGTGGTGCTGACGCCCGCCGCTTTGAAAGGCAGCGGCATGCTCGCCAAAGCCACAGAACTCGCGAAAGAACACGGCTGGTTTCTCACCCGCCAGTTTGAGAACGAAGCGAACGCCGAAATACACGCGCGCACCACCGCCAGGGAAATTATCTCGGATTTCGAAGGTGAGCGCCTGGATTACTGGGTGAGCACATTCGGAACCGGCGGCACCGTCAACGGCGTTGCGCGTGTTTTGAAAAAAGAGCTTCCACATGTCCGCGTTGTCGTCGCCGAACCTGACAATGCGCAATTGCTTGGAAGCGGCATCTCGCAAACGCGCGATCCAGATGGCGCGCCGCGCGACAGTCATCCGAGCTTCCGGCCGCATGTCGTGCAGGGCGCCAGCCCAGACTTCATCTCAAAGCTCGCGGAAGACGCCGTGCGGACGGGACTGATCGACGACCTCGCGCCAATAGACGGCGCCGACGCGCTTCGCGTCTCGCAAGAGCTTGCATGCAAGGAAGGCATTTTCGTCGGCATATCTGCGGGCGCCACGATGGCTGCCGCGCTGGAAATTGCGCGACGCGCGCCTCAAGGCTCGACGATTCTCGCTATGCTGCCTGATACAGGCGAACGTTACCTTTCGACGCCGCTCTTCGAGAAAATCTCGACTGAGATGACGAGAGAAGAGTTAGAAATCTCGCGATCCACGCCATCTTGCCGGTTTGACGCCCCTTCGCCATCGACGCCTGCCACAGCGCCTGTGGCGCAAGACGCGAAAGCCGACGCGTTCGTCAACGCGGTCATCAATGACAAAGACCAACCAGTCGTCATGTTCGCGTTGAAATGGTGCGAGTTCGCCTCAGCAGTGCGACGCATGTTTGAAACGCTGGCAATCCCATGCCGCGTGATCGAGTTAGACTCTGTCGAATTCCAAAAGAACGATTGGGGCGGTCGTGTCCGCCGCGCGCTACAAGCGCGCGTGAACGTTCCAACCATTCCACAGATCTTCGTAATGGGCGGGTGGATCGGTGGATGCACTGAAACTTTT
>JBEVOS010000034.1:0-4327 GCA_040507435.1 Caulobacterales bacterium
ATAGAATTCATCACGGTCGCGATCAAAGCTGCGGCGCTCCTCAACAAAGGAGCTGCGGTCCTGCCGCGTAGACTCCAGAAGCTTCTCCAGCTCGCCGCGATCAAACCATACGCCCCGGCACGACGTGCAGACATCGAACTCAACGCTATGACGTTGAACGGCCTGCATAGGCGCTTTCGTGTCGCATGAGGGACAGACGAGCAGCGGCATTGGAACTCCTTACGGATATTTCCCAATAGCTAGCGATCAGAATTGCCCGCGCTAGGTCTGCCCACATCACAAGAACGTGGGGCGTTCAGCGCGAAACGGCGAGGTAGGCGAGACGCTTCATCTCGCGCCTGCCGCGTGTAACCGTGTCGAGAATAAGCCCGGCAGCGAGGCAAAGCGCCGACAACATGCCCAACGAAACCGCGAGCACCCACGTCGGCATGCGCGGCACAAGGCCGGTTTCAAGATAAAAAGCGAACAACGGCGCCGCCAGCAGGATGCCGCTCGCAGCAAAAATCGCAGCGAGCCAACTAAAAAATGGAAGCGGGCGTTCGTCGCGCGTCAGGTTAATGATCATCCGTAAAATGCGGATCCCATCTCTTATCGTATTGAGCTTACTCGCAGAACCTGCTGGACGCTCGCTATACGGCGTGATCACTTCCGCAACCGGCGCGCGGATTTCGAGTGCATGCACCGTCAGCTCGGTCTCGATTTCAAATCCCTGGCTCAGGGCGGGAAAGCTCTTCACAAACCGACGCGACATCACACGATAACCGGAGAGCATGTCGTTAAGGCCCTGCCCGAAAATCGACGCCACGAGCCCCGTCAGCAGCTGGTTGCCGAAACGATGCCCGCGCCGGTACGCGTCCCGGCTCGTTTCTTCACGCGCCCCAACAACCATGTCTAAATATTCATCTCGAAGTTTTGAGATCATGCTGGGAGCGCTGGCCGCGTCATAGGTCGCATCGCCATCGACAAGCACGTAAACATCGGCTTCTACGTCCGCGAACATGCGCCGCACAACATTGCCTTTGCCCTTGAGCGGCTCCAAGCGCACCTCAGCGCCAGCCTCCCGCGCAATATCAGCCGTTTTGTCCGTGGAGGCGTTGTCGTAAACAAATACGTCCGCCTGCGGCAGAGCGGCGCGGAAGGCGGCCACAGTTTGAGCGACTGACGCCGCTTCATTGTAGCAAGGGATCAGCACGGCAAGGCGCGGAGCGTCCACTTGCGCGTCCAATCCAGCCCGCCGCATCGGCTGCGTCGTCATGCGTCCTCTCGGTTGTTCGCCGCTTAAAGCCGCCTTACAAGCCCGCCGGTCAAGGGGGCAGGGCATGCAGGCGATCCTGAAAAGCAAGTGGAGTTGGGCGGGTCTCGCTTTCTCACTCGCAATTCTCGTTGTGGGCGTCTTTTTCCGTCCGCTCTGGCGCGATGAGTTCTGGGCGCTGCACTATTCGGGTGCAGGCATGTCGCTCCTCGACGCGATCACGCAGCGGATGACGAACGATGTGCATCCGCCATTCTATTTTATTTTATTGCATCTATGGCGGCTGGTTTCGGATGCGCCGATTTGGGCGCGTGCGTTCAACCTTCTTGTGCTGGTGATTGGCGTTGCTGGAATCTGGGCGCTTGGCAAACAGCGACGCACCGAAACGCTCCTGTTCCTACTTTTGTCGCTCACGTCCTACTGGGTCGTTTTCTACACGATCGAATTGCGCATGTACCTCATGCTTTTCCTGTTGGGGGCTATGAGCGTTCTAATCGTTCGAAACGCGCTGGAAGAGCCCGAGAAACAAATCACACACGTTGCATTGTTTGCGCTCGTAGGCATGGCCGCCAGCGCAACGCAATTCTTCGGCACGCTCTGGATCGCGATGTTGGGCTTCTGGGTTGGAATTGCATTCCTCCACCAACGAAAATTTGGTGCGTTTGTTTTGTGGGGCTTGGCCAGCGCAATTGCGATCGCGCCCGCTGCTGCGTGGATATTCCTTGCTGATCCAGCAAACAATCATGGATCAGCGGGACCAGCAACATCCGATCCGCGCGGGATCATGCACGGCTTCGACGTCGCATTTGTGCAATTCTTGCGTGGTCTCGTCATCAAGACGTTTGGTTCAAACCTCGCCGCAACAGCAATCCTTTTTGTAACGGGCGCCGCGCTTCTGCGCCGCAAGGCGCGCATTGTTATTGTACTGCTGCTCGCCTGCGTCAGCATGTTCGTCGTCTGCACATTGCTCCACGTATTCTACACGCAATTCATCAAGGAGCGCGGCTTTGCGGCGATGATGCCGGCCGTTATTTTCTTAATGGTGCGCGCAATCGACTACGCGAGTGAGCAAGGCAAGGCGCAACGCCTACTCAAATGGACGCCGATCGTCATTCTGATTTCGCCGCTTTTATTCATGGGCGAGTACGGGAAGGATCGCGAAAACTGGGGCGGCGTGCGCGAATTGCTCGCTGAAAGCGGCGACTGCGCGGGCGCGGAGATAATCGTTTACAATCGCCGTTCTCCGAATGCCGCAGAGTTCCATCGTGAAATCACGGCCTACGTGCTTGACGATGTCGCCGCTGGTAAGCGCGACGTCGTGATCCGGGATGTCGATGATATGATCGCGCGCGGCGAGACGGCGCATCCAAAACCTGGCTGCCGCGTCCACGCTGCGGCTATCGCGATGCCGAAAGCCGATAGCCCACTACATCAAACTGCCCGTGAGCGTTTCCGTCAGGTAGGGGTGCAGGTGGAGGAGCTAGAGGAGCGGCAATTCGGAAAGGGGCGCCAGATCGTGCTCGTGGAGCGGTCAACGGCGTCTGAGCCTTAAGGGAAGGGCTCGCGAAAATGACAGTTTTCGCCTCCTTGACGCATAGAAGGCTCGCCCCTATTTTCCGCGCCTTCGTTCGGGGGGCTCTGCGCCCGCATTGGCGCGCGCCCACGAACCAGAAGCCAAGTGAATGCCATACGGCGTGCTTAAGGCTTCCCTGGTCGCGGTCCTCAAAAGAGGGCTCAAGAACAGGGACCGGCCGGGCGCGCTCTTCTACGTAGCCGTTAATATTTGTGAAGAAGACCTAATGCCGACGATCAACCAGCTGATCCGTAAGCCCCGCAGCCCAAAGCCGGTGCGCAATAAGTCGCCCGCTCTTCAGGGCAGCCCCCAACGCCGCGGCGTCTGCACGCGCGTCTACACGACGACGCCGAAGAAGCCGAACTCGGCGCTCCGGAAGGTGGCGAAGGTTCGCCTCGCCAAAACCGGCGTTGAAGCGCTCTGCTACATCCCGGGTGAAGGCCATAATCTGCAGGAGCACTCTGTCGTGCTCATCCGCGGCGGCCGGGTGAAGGACTTGCCGGGCGTGCGCTACCACATCCTGCGCGGCGTCCTCGACACGCAAGGCGTCAAGAACCGCAAGAAACGCCGCTCGCATTACGGCGCCAAGCGTCCGAAATAATTATTCCAAGGAAGATACTGAATGTCCCGCCGTCACCGCGCCGAAACCCGCGAAGTCCTTCCCGATCCCGTTTACGGGGACATCGTGCTCACGAAGTTCATGAACTACGTGATGTATGAGGGAAAGAAATCCGTTGCGGAGGGCATCCTCTATGGCGCGCTCGAAACCGTCGAGAAGCGCCTGAAGCGCCCGGCGATGGAGTGCTTCCATGACGCTCTCGCCAATGTCGCTCCGGCGATAGAAGTGCGCTCCCGCCGTGTCGGCGGCGCAACCTATCAGGTTCCTGTCGAAGTGCGCCCTGAGCGCCGTCAGGCTCTCGCGATCCGTTGGCTGGTGAACGCTGCGCGCTCGCGCAATGAAAACACAATGCAAGAACGCCTAGCTGGCGAATTGGCGGACGCGACGAACAATCGCGGAAACGCCGTGAAAAAGCGGGAGGACACTCACCGGATGGCCGAAGCCAACCGCGCCTTCTCGCATTATCGCTGGTAAACGGACGAAGAAATCATGCCCCGTCAGTACAAGATCGAAGACTACCGAAATTTCGGCATCATGGCGCATATCGACGCCGGGAAGACGACAACGACGGAGCGTATTCTTTTCTACTCCGGTAAGAGCCACAAGATAGGCGAAGTCCACGATGGCGCCGCCACCATGGACTGGATGGAGCAGGAACAAGAGCGCGGCATCACGATTACGTCCGCCGCGACCACCACGTTCTGGCCGAATCCGAAAGACGGGCACATGCACCGTCTGAACATCATCGATACGCCCGGCCACGTTGACTTTACGATCGAAGTTGAGCGCTCGCTCCGCGTTCTCGACGGGGCTGTCGTCGTGCTCGATGGCAATCAAGGCGTTGAGCCCCAGACGGAAACTGTCTGGCGGCAAGGCGACAAAT
>JBEVOS010000279.1:0-7909 GCA_040507435.1 Caulobacterales bacterium
GTGAAGTAGGCTAAATCTTCATTTTCTGCGCAAGCGCCGCCACGGACGATGTCCCGATCGGCCCAGTCTCATCATAGACAAAGCACATGCCCGTCGCGATGCCATCAGTGGCGTGATGATTGACGACCTCATACCCGACATACTCCCCAACGGGCGCACGATGGAGATACAGCGTCACATCTGTGTTGATATAGCCAAGGCCTTCCGTCCCGCCATTGGAAAAAGGGCTCGCGAAATCTGCTGAAGCGGCGACGCGCGAAAATGGCGTCAAAGGCTCAGCATCCACGATTGAACGCAATTCCCGTATCCAAATTCGCTTCGCGCCAATGGCGCCGATATGGCCTTCAATGTAGCGCGTTTCCCACGTGATGAAGCCGGTAGCGCCGGGCTGAGTTGTCAGCGCAACATCTTGAGGCCTCGGCGCGTCCCAATTCGGCGGGCTCCACACGTCGCCAGAAGCATTCTCTGTTTTCAAAAGAATTTGGCACGAAGCGCGCGCTGCTTTTTGCCCGCCGCTAATAAGGTCTGCCTCGATAACTTTGATGCGCTTTCCATCGCGGATGACAGTGGGAACGATCTCGATTGGATCAAAGCCGGGCAATCGATGCATATCGACCGTGAGACGCGCTGGAAGATAGCCGGCCCCGCTGAACAGCCGCTCTAATTCGTAGCCTAAGAGCCCCACAATCGCCCGGCCATTGATAGATTGCTGCCCCCATGGTCCACGCGCCATAGGCTGCGGAATAAGAAAAGCGCCGTCTCTACGAAAGAACGCCATGTCTTCATCGATGGTGTTCACTTACGTCGGCCCCATGGTCCAGGCTTAGGCGTGTCGCCTTCAGTTGAAATATCCCAAGGGCCTGCCTTGTGATCAAGCGCTGGCTGTGAGGATGGCTCGCTAGCAGCCAATTCTCGCCCGCCCGCATAACGCACAAGCGCATCGACGCGGCTGTCGATTGACGGATGCGTCGCGAATAAACGAGCGAAATCGGCGTGCGGATTTTCAATGAACATTTCCCGCACCTCCGAAGGCGCGCTCTTGATTTCCGCATGGCCGGAAATCTTCCTCAGCGCGGATATCATCGCATCCGGATTTTTCGTGAGTTCCACGGCGCCCGCATCCGCTAGATACTCACGCCGCCGCGATAGCGCGAAACGGATCACGATTGCGAGCGCATAGGCAATCGCGATCAGCGCAAGCCCCACAAGAATGGCGATGAGCGCGCCGCCGCCACTGCTACCGCCGCCGCTTGAGCGCCGCCGGCTTGAACCACCGCCGCCAAACGCGATTCCGCGCGTCAGGCCTCGAAACGTGATCTCCCCCACGAAGGAAAAAATACCGACGAACACCACTGCGATGATCAACAAGCGAACGTCCCGGTTGCGGATATGCGTCAGCTCATGCGCGAGCACGGCTTCGAGTTCAGCATCGCTCAAACGTTCCAGTAAACCGCGCGTGACTGTGATTGAATATTGCCCTTCATGCAGCCCTGTTGCGAACGCGTTGAGCGCATCCGTATCGATCATGCGCAGCGCCGGCATTTTCATGCCCCGTGAAATCGTCAGATTCTCAAGTAAATTATAAAGCCGCGGATTTTGCGTTCGCTCGATCTTATGCGCGCCCGTCGCTGCATCGATGATGATTTGATAAAACGCGTAAGCGATCGCGAACCAAAGCCCGGCGCCGACGAGCGCATAAGGCCAAGCTTGCACCAGCGCATCAGCCGCCCAAATGAACGGGCTGATCGCACCATCGACGCCCTGATATGTCGAATCCGTCAGCCCTGCGAACAGCAGAAACAGACCGTAAGTGAGCAAGATCAGCAGCACAGGAAACCCCGCCAGCAACAGCAGGGATTTCGAGTTATTGCTCCAGATATGGGTTTGAAGGCCGTAGGCGCCCACGTGCCGCGCTCGTTAGCTGAAACTCACCTTTGGCGCCTGTTCCACAGCGGCGCGGTCTTCGCCGAGATCGAAGAACGTGCGTGGCTGGAAGCCGAATGCGCCCGCGATCAACACAGCCGGAAATTGCTCGCGGCCAGTATTGTATTCGTTGACGGCGTTGTTGAAGTAGCGGCGCGCGGCAGCGATCTTGTTTTCGATATCGCTCAACTCGCTTTGCAGCTGCTGGAAATTCACGTTCGCCTTAAGATCGGGATAGGCCTCGCTTAACGCGATCAGCCGCCCAAGAGCCGCGCTGAGCACGCCTTCAGCCTGCCCCATCTGGGCTGCGTTTCCGCTTTTCTCGGCGCTGACGGCTTGATTGCGCGCCTGAATGACGGCCTCAAGCGTCGTCTTCTCATGCGCCGCATAGCCTTTCACGGTCTCAACGAGGTTCGGCACGAGATCGTGGCGCTGCTTCAGCTGCACGTCGATATCGGCGAACGCGTTATTCGCGTTTTGCCGGAGTGCGACGAGACGGTTGTAAATACCGATCAGCACGAAGGCGAGAACGGCGGCGACGATCAGCAGAATAATGCCGAGGCTCATGGGCGATCCCTTGTTACGCCATTCCTATTTAGCGCAACGGCGCCGAAAGTGCGACTTTATCCGATCACGTCGCTAAAACGCCCGGAACGCGAAAAGCCCTTGGGCGCAGCTTTGCCGGCGGCGGCGCGTTTACCCATATAGTCCTTCCACTCCGCGACGGCGCGATTACGCCCCGCACTGTCGATCCAGTTGAGGCCTTCGTTCTTGTCGAACACCACCGCGTCGGAGAGACCTTTGCCGCGCTCGCTATAGCTCTGCAGCTTCACGCCCTTGCCGCGCGCCATTTCCGGCACTTCATCGAGTTTGAATATCAGCAATTTGCGGTTCTGACCGATCGTCGCAATACGGTCTCCGTTCGCAGGCGGCGCAGCCATCGCGCGGCCGTTCAGCACCTGCTTGCCCGCGCGCCGCGCCGAGAGCAGATCAGCTTCCGTCACGATGAAGCCATAACCTTCATGGCTTGCAACGAGCCGCTTACCATCGGGATTGTGAACGAACAGCGCGACAGCTTCATCGATATCGCCAAGGTCGATCTGCAAACGGATAGGCTCGCCCGCGCCGCGCCCGCCCGGCAGCTTGTGAGCATCGAGCGTGAAAGCGCGGCCGTCCGATGCGAATAGGATCAATTTATCGGTCGTCTGCGCATGCAGGATATGTTGCGCGTGATCCCCTTCCTTGAATTTGAGGTCGCCCAAATTCTCGACATGTCCCTTGAGCGCCCGAATCCAGCCTTTCTCTGAGAGCACAACCGTGATCGGCTCGCGTGTCACGAACGCTTCCACGCTAATTTCTGTCGATACGAGCGGCGCAGCAGTCAGATTGGTTTTGCGTTTGCCCCACGCCGTATCCGGGCCGAACAGCTTGCGCGTTTCTTTCAACTCACCTGCGATCTTGCGCCATTGTTTGCGCGGGTCCTCCAGAAGCGCCTGCAACCCCTTCTGCTCTTCGCGCAACGCCGCATCCTCGCGGCGGATTTCCATCTCTTCCAACTTCCGCAATTGCCGAAGCCGGGTATTCAAGATAGCGTCCGCTTGGGTATCGTTCAGCGTGAAGCGTTTGATGAGCGCGGGCTTCGGCTCATCCTCGGTACGGATGATACGGATCACCTCGTCCAGATTGAGATAAACGATCAGAAGGCCGGCCAACACATCGAGTCGCGCGGCGATCTTTTCCAACCGGAACGCCGAGCGCCGCTGCAGCACATCGCGGCGATGGTCGAGAAATGCGCGCAGAACGTCTTTCATGCCCATAACGCGCGGCACGCCGTTAGCGTCCAACACGTTCATATTAAGCGAGACACGCACTTCGAGATCGGAAAGCTTGAACAAGCTCTCCATCATTACTTCGGGCGCAACGGTGCGCGCTTTAGGCTCAAGCACAAGCCGGATCGTTTCTGCACTCTCATCACGCACATCGCCCAGCAATGGCGATTTTTTGTTTTCGATGATGTCAGCGAGCGCAGCGACGAGCTTCGCTTTCTGAACCTGATACGGAATTTCCGTGACGACGATGCGCCACATCCCCCGCGCCTGCTCTTCTACATGCCATTTCGCACGCACGCGAAAGCCGCCACGTCCGGTCTCATAGGCTTCAAGAATGCTTTCCGGCGGCTCGACGCAAAGTCCGCCAGTTGGAAAGTCCGGCCCCGGCACGATCGCGGCGAGTTCCGCCGTCGTGGCTTTGGGATTGTCGATGAGATGAATGGAGGCGTCGATCAACTCGGCGGCGTTGTGTGGCGGAATGCTTGTGGCCATGCCGACTGCGATGCCGGATGCGCCGTTTGCCAATAAATTGGGAAATGCCGCCGGCAGAACGACCGGCTCGCTCTCTTGCTCGTCATAATTCGGGCGAAACTCGACCGCGTTTTCGTTGATGCCTTCGAGCAGCGCTTCTGCCGCCCTCGTGAGGCGGCTTTCCGTATAACGCATCGCGGCGGCGCTATCGCCGTCGATATTACCGAAATTGCCTTGCCCGTCGACGAGTGGGTAACGCGAGTTAAAGTCCTGCGCGAGCCGCACCAGCGCGTCATAAATCGCCTGGTCGCCATGCGGGTGAAAGCGGCCCATCACATCGCCGACGACGCGGGCGGATTTCTTGAACGCGCTATCCGGATTGAGATTGAGTTCGCGCATCGCGTAGAGCACGCGCCGGTGAACCGGCTTCAGCCCATCGCGCACATCGGGCAGCGCGCGGCTCGTGATCGTGGAGAGTGCGTAGGCGAGATAGCGCTTCGACAGCGCCTCGCCGATCGGCTCCTCGATAATCCGCCCGCCTTCGTCCGGGGAGATTGTTCCTGCGTCGTCCGCCATTCTGGTCCTGTCGCACGTCAATCAGCGCCGTCTTTTGCGGCGGCGGTACAAAAAGCACCGTTTAACTAGAGTCGCCCCGCAAAGCCTAAACGCTCGATCAGCCGCCGCCGCGCTTCGGGCATGCCCTCGCCACGCTGATCATAGACCCGGCGCTCGAGGAAATAGCCCGCAAGCGCAAGCGCATCGGCCACATCGCCCTCTTCGATCTCCGCGCGCCCGATCAAAAAACCCGGCAGACGCAAGAGCTTATCGGCGAAGGGTGCGCCCGCTTCTGCGGAAGCCGCCCGTCCCGTGCGGGGGCTGACGTAGGCCAACTCTTCAGTCGTTCCGGTAACGGCGCAGCGCTGCAGATCAAGCCCGTAGCCAACCTGCGCCAACAATCCGATTTCGAAACGAGCATAGATCGCCGGCCACACTTCGTCCTGAGGCAGCGCTTCCAGAAGCACGATCAGAGCGTCGAACACGCCGGGATAAGCCTGCCGCTCGGCCGTCGTTCCGCGCACGAGCGCGATAGCAGAACCGATGCCCGCCAGCGCAACAGGATCTTCCAACACGCGCCCGGCATAAGGCGTATCCAGATCAAGCGGATTGAAAAAGCCAAGCTGCTCAGAAAGCCGCGCCTTCCAGCCCGTGTGGATAAGATTGCCCGCCTGCAAAACCGGCGCACTTTTACGCCCGGCGTGCACAACGCCGCCAAACCGCCCGTTCACGCGCGAGAACACTTCGGCGAGCAACTTGCCTTCGCCGAAGTGCCTGGAGCCGAGAACAATGGCGGCGTCGGTCCATTCCATCTTAGTCGTCGAAATCGAGGCCCAGCGCGTCGAAACGCGCGCGCTCATCGCTCCAGTTCTCACGCACTTTCACATGCAGAAAGAGATGGGCCGGCGCGCCAATCATATCGCCAATCTCTTTGCGCGCCGCCTGTCCGATAGCTTTCACCGTCTGGCCGCCTTCGCCAATCGCGATTTTGCGCTGGCTTTCACGCGTGACGTAGATCGTCTGCTCGATGCGCACAGAGCCATCTTTCTTCTGCTCCCATGCTTCCGTTTCGACAGTCGCCTCGTACGGCAATTCATCATGAAGGCGCAGCATTAGCTTTTCGCGCGTGATCTCAGCAGCGCGAACCCGGGCAGGCGCATCCGCCGCTTGATCTTCCGGAAACAGCCACGGTCCTTCAGGCGCGCGCGACGCAAGCGCATCCGCCAAATCACCAACGCCGTCACCCTTGGCCGCAGATATCATAAACACATCGGAATAGACGCCCTCCTCAAAGAGCGTCTTCGTGGCCGCAAGCAGCGCTTCGCGGGGCATGGAATCCACTTTGTTGAGCGCCAGGATCGCTCTCACATTCGCCTGTTTTAAATGATCGACGATGCGTTGGGCGTCTTCAACAGAATGCTTGTCGGCAGCGCTTTGTTGTTCACGCGCCTGGGCGGCCGCATCGACGACGTGAACGACCAAATCCGCGTCCTCAAGCGCGCCGAAAGCCGCGCGCACCATCGCGCGGTCAAGCCGGCGCTTGGGCTGAAACACGCCGGGCGTGTCCACCAAAATCAATTGTGCTTCTCCGCGAAGAGCGACGCCGCGCAGCGGAAATCGCGTCGTCTGCACCTTGTGCGTGACGATGGCGACTTTCTCTCCGACAAGCTGATTGACGAGCGTCGACTTGCCCGCATTCGGCGCGCCGATGATCGCGACGATGGCGCAGCGCTCAACCATAAAAACCCGCCGCCTTCAGAAGCGCCGCAGCAGCAGCTTGCTCGGCCTCTCGTTTCGATCCGCCTTCGCCACGTGCAGGATCAAATCCTTCAACGACAGCATCGATAACAAAAACCGGCGCATGATCGGGGCCGGTGCGCGAAATCACGTCGTAACGCGGCCCCTCACGCTTCATCGCGGCGGCGAATTCTTGCAACGCAGTTTTCGGGTCTTTCGGCGCCTTAGCCACCGCGTCGAACTCATCCGCCCAGAAGTGCATGATAAAGCGTTTCGATTCCTCAAAACCGCCGTCGAGATAAAGTGCAGCAATCACTGCTTCACACGCGTCTGCAAGAATAGCCTCTTTCTTTCGTCCGCCCGCTTGCGCCTCGGCTTTCGAGAGCACGAGCGCCGCGCCTATGTCCGCGCGTTCCGCCGCCCGCGCACACGCACCGCGATTGACGAGCGCATTGAGGCGCGGCGCCAAACCATGTTCGGCCTCCGAAGGATGACGCGCATAAAGATGTTCACTCACCACGAGCCCAAGCACGCGATCTCCAAGAAATTCCAAGCGCTCATTCGTGAGCGCGCCAGCGCGGCCATGGCCTGCGCTCGAATGCGTCAACGCTTCTTCGATCAAAGCGCGGCGTTTGAATGAATAGTCGATGCGCGCTTCGAGCGCCGCAACCGGATCGTTTTTTTCCATCTATTCGAGCGGGTGCAGAAAACGGCCGCTCCGGAAACCGGTAATGAGCGTCCACGGTTTGAAAACGGAAGTCGTGCCGTCAAAACTTGCGATGACCATTTGAGCCGGACCGACGAGGTTTTCGTACGGCACGAAATCAACCTCCAGCGTCCGGCTGTCCTCGGAATTGTCTCTGTCGTCGCCCATCATAAAATAATGGCCTTCGGGCACGAGGAAAACGCGCGTGCTGTCATAGTCGCCATCGCGCAGGCGATCGAACGTCAGATAAGTCGGCCCGCCATTCGGCAGTGTTTCACGCCACGTCGTAATTTCATCAATGCGTCCATCCGCCTCTTCAAAAGGTTGAAGCCCAAGCGATTCACGCTCCACCGCCACGCCGTTGATGAAAAGCCGCCCATCGATCATCTGAACACGATCTCCCGGCAGACCGATCAACCGTTTCACGAAATCCTTGTCGAGATGCGGGGACGGACGAAACACGACGATGTCGCCGCGCTCAGGCTCCCTGCCCAAAAAACGCCCGCCAGGAACAAGCCCCTCGAGAGGCGCGAAAGAGTAACGCCCGTAGCCGTAACTCCATTTGGTCACGAGAATATAATCGCCCACCTCCAGCGTCGGCTGCATCGATCCCGAAGGAATGCGGAAGGGTTGAGCGATCGTGAAGCGGATGACCATCGCGAGCGCCAACGCGTAAAGGACGGTCCTG
>JBEVOS010000289.1:0-3461 GCA_040507435.1 Caulobacterales bacterium
CTCAGCAGCGCGATGAGCGATGACCGGCATAGCGACAGCAGCTGCGGCCATACAGGCCACTGCAGCCGCGCCTTGGCGCACGGCCATTGGATTGCGTTCGATCTCCACCATAACCTGGGTCCGTAGGGCGCCAGCGAGTTTGGCAAGTCGAAGCCAGAAAATACTCAAAACAGTTAATCCCCTCTTAATAGCGCCGCTCTTTCCGGAAGATGTTCCCCGAAATGAGCCAGTGCTCTTACTAGGTCGCGCCTCGATCATCATGGCGGCTAGACTACCGGCCTTACACGCGGCGCCCCACCTGGGCGATTGACAATTTGTTAATACCGGCCGATTCGCTGCCCTTACTGGCGGGTGTGAGGCGCCAACGCCACAGACGGCCAGGGCCGTCGTAACGCTTGCCCGCCAAGGACTTGCGAGGTTCATGCCGCTTCGATCGTCCCCAAAATCGGCCTGCGTCGGCAGGTCGCGTGGGTTGCAACGCTGCAACCAGCATTTCGGGGCCGAAAAGTTCCATGAATTCGGGTTAAGCGCAGACTCAACCCTGGCTAGGGCTCGCCTACCCTGATTTCCTGGCTAGCGCCGCCTGGGCCGCCGCAAGGCGCGCGATCGGCACCCGGAAGGGGGAGCAAGACACGTAGTCTAGCCCTTGGGACTCGCAGAATGTGATAGAAGCCGGGTCCCCGCCATGCTCGCCGCAGATGCCGAGCTTGAGCCCGCTTTTGACGGCCCGGCCGCGCTCGGCGGCGAGGGCGACGAGTTCCCCCACCCCCTCCTGGTCGATTGAAACGAAGGGGTCTTTCTCAAAGACGCCCTTTTCCACGTATGTGCCCAGGAATTTGCCAGCGTCGTCCCGCGAGAGGCCGATTGTAGTCTGGGTGAGGTCGGTGGTGCCGAAGGAGAAGAAATCCGCCGCCTGGGCGATCTCGCCGGCCCGGAGGGCGGCGCGCGGGAGTTCGATCATGGTGCCGACCGTGTAGGCGATCTGAGCCCCGGTCTCCTTCATCACGTCTTTCGCCACCGCTTCGACGCGGGCGCGGATCAGCTCCAGTTCGCGCTTGGCCACGACGAAGGGGATCATCACTTCCGGCGCCGGCGCCTTGCCGGTTTTCTTGGCGATTTCGGCGGCGGCTTCAAACACGGCGCGCGCCTGCATCTCGTAGATTTCCGGGAACACCATCGCGAGACGGCAACCACGGAAGCCGAGCATCGGATTTACTTCGGCCAAATCGCGCGCGCGCTGCAGCAGTGCTTTGGGATCGAGGCCAGTCGCCTTCGCGACGTCGTGCACTTCTTCTTCCGTATGCGGGAGGAATTCGTGCAGCGGCGGATCGAGAAAGCGGATCGTGACGGGGCGTTCGCCCATGATCTCGAACAGCTGACGGAAATCATCGCGCTGGAACGGGAGGATTTTCGCGAGCGCGGCGATGCGGCCCTCTTGCTGCTCGGAGAGGATCATCTCGCGCACGGCGGCGATGCGATCGGCGTCAAAGAACATGTGCTCGGTGCGGCACAGGCCAATGCCTTCGGCGCCGAAGCGCACGGCGGCGCGCGCATCTTCAGGCGTTTCAGCGTTGGCGCGCACTTTCATGCGACGCGCTTTATCGGCCCATTCCATCAATGTCGCGAAATCGCCGGTGAGTTCAGGCTGCACCATATCGGCGGCGCCAAGGATGACTTCACCCTTCGCGCCATCGACGGTGATGATGTCGCCCTTTTTAACGACGCGGCCGCGCGCAACGAATTGTTCTTTCTCTTCGTCGATCCGCAAATCCATGGCGCCGCAGACGCAGGGACGGCCCATCCCGCGCGCAACGACGGCGGCATGGCTCGTCATGCCGCCGCGCGCAGTAATGATCGCGCGGGACGCGTGCATGCCGTGAATGTCTTCGGGGCTGGTTTCATCGCGCACGAGGATGACGTCCTCGCCCTTTTGCGCGAGATCGGCGGCTTCATCGGGATCGAAGATCACTTTGCCGACCGCCGCGCCGGGAGACGCGGGCAGACCTGAGAAGATCACGTCGCGCTTATAGCCTTCGGCGATCGCCGGATGCAGCAATTGATCAAGGGCGGCGGCGTCAACGCGCAGCACCGCTTCATCTTGAGAGATCAATTTTTCCGCCGCCATATCTACGGCGATTTTCAGCGCCGCTTTGGCGGTGCGTTTGCCGTTGCGGGTTTGCAGCATCCAGAGCTTGTTGCGCTCAACGGTGAATTCGATGTCCTGCATGTCGCGGTAATGCGATTCAAGACGCTGATAGACGTCAACGAGTTGCTTATAAACTTCGGGCAGCGCCTCTTCGAGCGAGAGGCCCTTTTCGCCCATTTCTTCGCGTGCGATCTTCGTGATCGGCTTGGGCGTGCGAATGCCGGCGACGACATCTTCGCCTTGCGCATTGATGAGATATTCGCCGTAGAAGCGCTTTGCGCCCGTCGATGGATCGCGCGTGAAGGCGACCCCGGTTGCTGATGTGTCGCCCATATTGCCGAACACCATCGCCTGTACGTTGACGGCGGTGCCCCAGCTTTCGGGAATATCGTTATGGCGGCGATAGAATTTCGCGCGGTCGCTCATCCATGAGCGGAAAACGGCGCCAATCGCGCCCCAGAGCTGCTCCATCGGATCGGCGGGAAATGGCTTCCCCCACAGGCGCTGCACGATCTTTTTATATTGCGCGACGACCTCAACCCAATCTTCCGCCGTCATTTCCGTATCGGAGGCGTAGCCCGCGACATCCTTGTGCGTGCCGAGGATTTCCTCGAACGCGTCGTGATCGAGTTCGAGGACGACGTCGCAATACATCTGAATAAAGCGGCGATAGGAGTCGTAGGCGAAACGCTTGTCGCCCGAGAGCGCGGCGAGGCCTTCGACCGTCTCGTCGTTGAGGCCGAGATTCAGCACCGTATCCATCATGCCGGGCATGGAGGCGCGCGCGCCGGAGCGCACCGATACGAGCAGCGGATTTTTCGGATCGCCAAAGCCTTTGCCGGCGACCTTCTCCAGCGCGGCGAGCGCATTCTTCGCCTCGCCTTCGAGGCCCGCAGGATATTTCGCGCCTTCGGCATAATAGGCGTTGCAGGCTTCCGTCGTGATGGTGAAGCCGGGGGGCACAGGTAATCCGAGCTTGGCCATTTCGGCGAGGTTCGCGCCCTTGCCGCCAAGCGTGTTCTTCATCGACGCGTCGCCATCGGTCGCGTCGCCGCCAAAACTGTAGACGTAGCGTGTGGTCATATGCCTTCGTTGCCCTGTCTTCGTTCGCGCGGCGCGCGCCGTTAACCTTCGATCTTCGAAAAGTCCGCCACTTCATGCAGCGCATCGCGCATCCGCGTGAGCAGCTTCAACCGGTTGAGGCGCAGATTCTCCTCTGGCGCGTTCACCAGCACTTTATCGAAGAACTTGTCCACAGGCGCGCGGAGTTGCGCGAGCGCCCGCATTGCATCGGCGAATTGCTCTGACGCAACGG
>JBEVOS010000038.1:0-10693 GCA_040507435.1 Caulobacterales bacterium
CCGTTGGCGTAAGCAGCCGAAAGATTTCGATCGCCTCATTCCACTCCGGACCAAGCATAATGTTGACGATATCACCGGCAAACAGCGCGCAGGCCAACGTAACGGGGACTGTCAACGAAACAGCAAGCGCATAGCCCTTTAAGAAATACGCACGAAAACGCTCAGCGTCTTCTTGAACGCGCGAAAGCCCAGCGAGGGCGACGGCGTAAACCCCTGCATTAATAGTGGCGGTTGGAACATTTATGAGCTGATAGGCGCGGCCATACACGCCAAGCGCAGCCGCTCCCCAAAACCGGCCGAGCAGCATCTTTTCAGTATTGTACGCAATATACATCACGAACGAATTGAGACTGACCACAACGCCCATTCGCACGAGCGAACCAACGCTCACGCCGCCCCATTTCGGTGCGTTGGGCATGAATCCAGATTGCTGCCAAAGCGCCGCCGACCAGACAATTGATGAGGCAAGCGTTCCGAGAACCAGAGCCCAGTATCCGGCGCCGGCTAATGCAAAACCAATCGAAACAACTACGTTCGCGACAAGGCTCGCGAACTCGATCGACGATACCGTGAGATATCGCATCTCGCGCTGCAATATCGCGCTATGTTGCGCACCCGCGCCGCTGATAAACAGCGCAAGACCAGCGACGATCGCAACCGCGACAAGCTTAGGTTCATTGTAAAACGCAGCAAGTGCTGGCCCTAACACAGCGCATCCAAATCCCAGGGCAAAACTGACCGCAAGATTGATCCAAAACATTTGCGACAATTGTGGTCGCGACATCTGCGGGCTTTGGATCGTAGCCGTCACAAAGCCGCCTGAGTTAAACGCTTCACAGAGCCCCGTGACGACCGTCACCATGGCCACAATGCCGAACTGTTCAGGTGAAATGAGCCGCGCAAGGACGACGATCATCGCCAAGCGAAGAACAAGGCCAAGGCCTTGTCCGATCAATCGCGCAGCACCGCCTCGAAGAGCAGCCGAACTTACGTTTTTCACGCTATTACCGCGCAGTTGTTTCGGCGTGCATTGCCCGCGCTTCTACGGCCTCCAGCGGCGCCTCAACACGTTCCAGCCAAATATCCCGCCACCATGGATAAATCGCGCGCGGGCACATCACACGTCGGTCGCTAAACTTCGAACGGCACCAGACATTTTCTAAGACGACCGCATCCGTGGTGAGCTTCATCGGCTTGCCCGTGGATTCATCGAGAAAGTCTGTCACTCTATGGCTTACGCGATACACGCCGCCACAATAAGGCACCGCCTCCTTATCGAAATACAGTCCGCGATTTTTTTGATTGTCATCAAGAGTGGCGAGAATTTCCGCATACGGCTTCACACGCACCCACTCACCCGGCTGAAGATTTAGCTTTGCGGTGCGGGGAGTCTTCCCGCGCGCCGCTAAACCCGTCCGCTCAGGGTATGGCGTGCCGCCAAAGATCTTCTGAACTTGATCGTATAGCCATCGCGCCGGCGCGCCCCTCGCGCGATGCGGCGCAGCGAATTTGTTGTACGAAAAATAAGTCGCCGCTTTTATCAATTGCCAAACATTGGCATTCCCGGACGACACGTCCTCTGCATATTGACGCAAATTCCACCACGGCAACGGCGTCGTGAAATTCGGAACATCCGTGGCTTGGCAGCGATAGAAAGTTTCGCCGGAGACAGGATCAACGCGCTTCGTCCCGGCAATGACATCCTGCTCCGTGCAGCCTTGATTGGACGCGACGGCCGATCCACTTTCACCATCGACCGCCTTCACCCACTCTTCTTTCCAGTAAAGTAGGCACGCCGATTGGCACCCGGCATAAGCCGCCCCATCGCAGCGCACGTTTTCGAGGTGGAGGCCGTTTTCGAGGAGACGCCCGCCCGTATTATAAACCCAGTCGCAGGTCTTGTGTGCGCGCTTGTAAACTTTGATCCGTTGACCGCAGAATTGGAACATTTGAGGCTGAAACGGCAGGCCATCAAGCCGCCCATCCTTATCAAGCGTTGCTAGAATTTCTTCCTTGGACCGGACTTCAATCCACTGGCCCGCTTGAACGCGCATAGCGCTCCCCTCAACTTATCCGAGCACTTGCAAAAAGCGTGTTGCTCCGCCCTCGTCAAGCCAACTGCCCAGCTAGGCGAAGTGCATTGTAGATGCCGTATGTTAACGCTTTAAAACCTATAATTCAGACGACTTTCTGGGCGCCAGACTTGGCCAATTGACCATGTGCGGGGGGGCAGGCGTTAGAGTATGCCGGTAGATGACGCCACCACCGGCAACGCTTGCGGGCATAGTCGTTCTTGCGTCTACTTCTTTTCCGGAAGCCCTTTTACGCGCACCGATGGCTGTCATATTAGAGCCCTCGAAACACTTCGCGTTGTCGCCGAAACATACGATCGCGTTTGGTTTCAAAGCTTCATCAACCATCCTCTTTGGCCTTGGACACAAGCTCATATCCAAGAGCTTAAAAACAGCCACCCAAATGTAACACTCGAGCTTTTGCAGCGTGGGAAAACCCAGGTTTTGGTGACGAGGCTGAAGAATCTGCTCGTGCGCATCCTGCCAAAGCAGGCCGGAGCGATCTCCAAGCTCACTATTGCCAACACGGCCCCCGATCATATCGGAGCCGACCTATTCATGAACTATGCGGACGGCTTCACACAAATCCCACGAACGCCGTCAGCGGCGCGTATTTTCGTGGATACGCACGATGTTGCGCATCGTGCCTACGCTTACGAGCACGGTCTGCCGCTAGACCATCCATCTGTCGTTGCTCGCGCCAGAAAAGAATGGGCGCTAACCGGCTTAGCAGACGATGTGATCGCAATCTCGCGCAGTGAAGCGGACATATTCACCGCCGCACTCCCCACAAAAAACATATGGCTGCTACCGCCGATATTTGATGCGCAACCTCAAAGCGGCGCGCCTCACAATGAAGGACTCTTATTCGTCGGCTCGGCGAATGATAAAAATCTGCGCGGCATCAAGGAATTCATCGAAGAAGCATCCGGCTGGAGTCAGAAGCCAAACCTCACGGTTGCCGGAAAAGTCGGCTCAATGTTTTCATCAGCATTCATAGCCTCGCATGCAGATTTTGTTCGCGTCCAAGGCTACGTTGCAGAGTTGAGTGATCTCTATCGAAACGCTACCGCTGCGTTGTGTCCAGTGCGAGGCACCGGGCTCAATATAAAGATATTGGAAGCGCTGTCTTTTGGAGTTCCTGTTTTCGCGGATCAAATTGCGATCGACGCGCTGCCATTAGGCTATGAAGGATGCGTATTTCCGTTAACTCGCGCCAATATTGAACAATATCTAGCGAGCTCAGAGACTCGCGAAAGTGCACGACAGGCAGCGCTGACTTACGTCGCGAGTGACACGTTTCGCGCCCCCTGGCGCATGGCTATCGAATCCATGCGCTCAGCAGCTCTCGGAGAACGCTAGGCCTGTCCAGTCTATTCAATGCCCTTCTGCACACGCAATTGATTGTTGAGAGCGCCGCGCTCCAAAAGCATACGAATATGCGCGATGCGGTTAAAGCGCGGCCCTTCAAATTCCTCGTGCGTAACGCCTGAGGCGACATAAGCTTTATAGAGCTGCTCCGCGCCCTTCTTCGCATCCCATTGAGGTTTAAATGCCGGGAGCGCCTTTTCAATCTTAGCGAAAGTCACCCGATAACTGCGCGTGTCTGGGCTCGCATCTGGTGCAAATTCCAGACGGCAATTAGGAACAACTTGTGAAACAATCTCTGCGATATCGCGGATCCGGTAATTGTTGTCAGTCCGGCCAACATTGAAAGCTTCATTGAAAACGGCGTCTCGCGGCGCTTCGAGCGCAGCGATGAACGCACGTGAGATGTCTTCGATATGCACGATGGGGCGCCACGGCGAACCATCAGACTTGAGATAGATCAGGCCTTTGGTGACGGCCCACGCGGTCAAGTTATTCAGCACGATGTCGAATCGAAGACGCGGTGAAACGCCGTAGGCTGTTGCTGGGCGCAGAAACACTGGACAAAAGTCTTTGTCGCCAAGCGGAGCAATGTCGCGCTCGGACCATACTTTCGACTGCCCATAAGCGGTGACTGGATTGAGCGGCGCAGTTTCATCCACGAAGCCTTCACCAGCTTTGCCGTAATTGCTGCAAGAGGATGCAAAGAGAAAACGGCCAACGCCGGCTTTCTTTGCGAGTTCCGCCATACGAACACTACCGCGATGATTGATAGCGAAGGTGAGATCGGGATCAAGATCGCTCAGCGGGTCATTCGAAAGCGCAGCGAGATGGATGACGGCGTCAAAGCCCTTTAGGTCGTCAACTTCGACATCACGCACATCTTTCTGGATAAGCGGAATTGTCGGGATGGTCCCCGCTTGCTCGTAAGTGCAGCGTTTATAGAGATCGACATCGAGGCCCGTGACGTCATGACCGGCCGCCTGGAGCATGGGGGTCATAACTGTGCCGATATACCCGCGGCTGCCAGTCAGTAAAACCTTCATGCCCATTCTCCTTTGCCCGCGTCTCAATAGTCGTTGCGCAGCGTGCGTCCATTCAATTCCCGGACCGCGCTAGAACGGGTTGGTCGGCCTGCTTTTCAGCAATGACCGACGCAAGCGTCGCCATAGCATCGTCGGCGGTGAGGTCTCGGATACACGTCATCGCCTCACATCCGCGCGTCAAATGGCATGGCGCACATAGAGTCGGATACGTCGCCAATCGAACAAACCTCTGCGCCGGCTTCCAAAACGATGGCGGCGCAATTCCTGGATAGACCACAACGGTCGGTGTTTCGAAACACGCAGCCAAATGGCCCGCGACGGTATCAATTGTCACGAGGCCCGCCGCATCGCGCAGCGCCGTGGCAAACCCTGCTAACCCAGCAGCGCCAACCAAATCTTTGCCGCCGAGCGCCTGGCGCACGCGAGCACCGTGATCGCGTTCGCTTGGACCGCCAGTGAATACGAGCTCATATCCAGCCTTCCGAACGCTCCGACCCAACGCGATCCACGCGTCAGCAGGCCAATCCTTATGTGACGCGCCTGGACCAATGTGGAACACGACGTAGGGCCCAACTTCCGCAAGTTCTCCTGCGATCTTAAAGTCGGGGCGAAAACCTGGAAGCATCGCCCGCAGGTCAGCCTGCGAGCCAAGTACCGGCTCGAGCAGCCTTGCCTGGTTCACCAAAAGTGATTGAGCGGGATCAAAGCGCACCCTATGGGTGTAGAAACTGCCGGCGCCGCCGCTCGTAAACCCAATCCGCGCCGGGACGGACGCGCTCCACAGCAAGCCGGCGGCATTACCCAAATAGGGATATGCATCGATCGCAACATCATATCTTGCTTCCGAGATTTGAAAGCGGGCATCGGCGCGAGTTTTCACATGGCGATCAAAACGCTTTTCGCCTCCCCTATTGAGAAACGCGTGATCGAAGATGTGAATCTCGTCGGCCAGGTCCGCGATCTCTGCCACGGGGCGGCCCCATGATCCGATGAGCAAGCCAACATGGCTAATGCGAGGTGAGGACCTCAATCGGCCAATCACCGGCGCCAAGGCGACAAGGTCGCCAAGATGCGCAAGATCGCTGACTAAAACCCGAAGCGGCTTACCTACCGGAATCGGACTGAAGCGGCGCGGGGCAAAATTGCCGATCGCATCCGCCGCCGCCATTGCTGCAACCACGAGCCGATTGCGGGCAAGATAACGGCCAGTCATAAGGTTACGGGACGCTGACCCGCTCAAAATTTCGCTCCAAAAAGAAAGACGGCGCCTCGGTCAGTCAAAGCAAGGCGCGCGCCGTTCGCGTTCAATCGCATCATTTTGCGCCCGATTATAGCCAAAAGCACGAAAACTATGGACGTCCCTAGGCCAAAAAGCGCAGAAACATCTCACTCGTTTCCAGCGCTAGATTGGCACGCCGATTGCTACGGTTTTGACCATGTCTGACCTTATCACGCCAGCTCTGTCGGTTGTGGCCCCCTGCTATAATGAGCAGGAATCGCTGCACGAATTGTATCGTCGGCTGACCACCACGTGCCAAAACGTCTCTGGGAGCGATTACGAGATCGTCCTTATTGACGACGGCTCCAAGGATCGAACGCGCGCGATCATAAACGAGATATGCGACGCAGATCCGCGCGTCGTTGGCGTTTTTCTCTCACGAAATCACGGCCAGCAACTCGCGCTTACTGCGGGCCTCCGCGTATGCCGGGGCGAACGCATTTTGATTGTCGACGCTGATCTTCAGGACCCGCCGGAATTGCTTGGCGACATGATGAAGATGATGGATGAAGGGGCAGACGTCGTATACGGCCAGCGCGCCGAACGCGATGGCGAAACTGGCTTCAAAAAGTTCACCTCCGCAGCATTCTATCGCGTGCTCGATCGGCTTGTGGATGTGAAAATCCCGGTCGATACCGGCGATTTCCGTTTGATGAGCCGCCGCGCTCTTAATGAGCTCAATAAACTGCCGGAGCAGCACCGCTTTATCCGTGGCCTCGTCAGCTGGATTGGCTTCAAACAAGTGCCAATCCGTTACCATCGTCAGGCCCGTTTTGCGGGAGAGACGAAGTATCCGCTTTCCGCAATGATCAAGATTGCAATGGATGCAATCTCCGGCTTCTCAATTCTGCCGCTACGCGTTGCGACCTATCTCGGCTTTGTCTGTGCGCTTGTCGGCGTCGTCTTCATGATCTGGACGCTGTATTCCTATTTCACGGGGATCGCCATCCAAGGTTGGACCACATTGATGGCTGTTACACTGGTTCTGGGTAGCGGCCAGCTCCTAGTGCTTGGTGTCATCGGGGAATATCTAGGCCGTTTATATATGCAATCGAAAAACCGCCCACTCTTCATCATTGAAGAAATCAAGCGCGGTTCATCTGTTGTGGTGCCTATCGAAAAGACGGCAAGCGTAAGCGGCTAATCTTAGAACGCTTTCGCCGCGATACGGGCAGCATTAGCCATCAATGTGAACGTCAAGTTCTTGGCCGGTAAGAACGGGAAAGTCGCGCCGTCTACCACGAATAAGTTTGGGAAATCGTACGACTGGCCTGACGGCGAAACGCTCCACGACGCCTTCTCGGCCGACATCGGCAAAGTCCCAGTGTAGTGAATACCAGACCCCATCGGCCGTATCTGAGTCATACCTGGCACAAAAGGCGCGCCTAAATCCGCGAAAAAACGTCCAGCCTGCTTAAGTGCTGATGACATTTCGGTTGGTTCACGCTCATCAGATCGATAACGCGCTGTTAGAACGGGCCACTCCTCGCCGTCATCGAATAAAGTTAGATAATTGCCCACACGGCGCGTATCGCAAAAATTGAGGTTTGCAACGCCCAGCCCTGATCGAACTGTACGGAACACCTGCGCTGCAGTCTTCAAATCAACAGGAAGGTTTTGAATGACTGGATGCGCCGACGCAGTCTTAAGCGTCGTCACTTGCCCATGCACATAACGCTCCGGCTCATCTCTAAAGAGACCAAACGCAAGTTGGTGGTATTGATATGAATCTGGATCATATGATTTGCCCAGCATCGCCAAATTGAAAAATGGCGCAAACACTTGGCGATTGTCCATCAAACCCTCAAGACGAACAATTTCGCCACGCGATTTATACTGCGTGCGTAGAACAATATTTGACGTGCTCACTGCACCGGCGGCTAAGATATATGCATCGGCGTCAAACTTTTCCGCAGCGCCGCCGGCAAGCTGATACGCGTGCGCACTCTCGATTTCACCGCTTTGCGTCAATTCGAAATGACTTACGAAATACCCGGGCACGTAGTGGAAATTCGCATGCGTCATACACTCGCGCAGCGTGTAAGATGGCGTGTAAAGAGCGCCGTTAGGACAGCCCCATAGACAACGGCCGCAATATGTACATGCGCTTCTTCCGGGACGCGCCTCTGTGAGTATAGCTTGGCGTGATCGTCCAAGAACCGCGCTTCCATTATATTTTCGACGCTTTCTTTCATACTGCGCTAAAAGATGTCGGCCGCTCGTATCGAGGTTTGTTGGCTTGGCTAAATTATTATGGCGCGGATAAGCACGCGCCAAATCGTCCTCTTCGCCGGCAACACCGATACGCCGAGCTATTTCGCTGTAGAATGGCTCAATGTCGGTATAAGAAAATGGGAATGCTGCCAGTTCGTCTTCATTGAACGGATAGGATCCGGTGGTCCAAGCTTCCGCCAGGCCGCCTGCCGCGAATGACAAAACCGGCGCAAAATTGTCATTTGAAAACCGAAACCGCGACGGTCTGTCGAATACGTAGTCCTTCGACGGGGGCAAGCCATAATAAGCAGCGTAGTCGCCCGGCGATGCCGCCGGCAGCGTAATGCCAGTATAATCTTCGCCATTGAAATATGCGATCGGATCGGGAAGATCGCGCTTGAGCCCCAGAAAATTGGCAGCCGGCAATGCGACGGGCGGTCGTGCATTGCCAACGTCGATCATCGTAACCTGATGGCCCTTTTCCAACGCCGAAAGGGAAAAGTGCACCCCTGTGGGACCTGCGCCAATAACAAGAATTCTCATGCCTGCGCCGATTTCGTTGCACGCGCCAGCCCCAACATCACAATCCCCGAAATGAAGGCTGTCGCGAATGAAAAGCCTCGCGCCACAAGCAATGCAAACGCGCCGATTTTGCCCGGCGACCGCGTCCCATCGTAAAGTTCATTCGTGGGACTTACACTCTCGATAAGCGCCGTAAGAACAATCAGCTTCCGTCGCAGCGCACCGCCCCGGCTAAAGAACGAACAAAATGCATCTGCGCAACGCGCGAACCAGGCGCCTTTACGGGCGAGCGCGAGTGCTTCTCGGTCAAACGGAGAGAATGTCATATCGTTTGAAAGTGCGCGCTGGACACATGCCGCCGCATAGTGACGTTCAACGTCCGCTGTCGATTCAATGCCCGCAAGATAACGCGTAAATAGTCGTGCCTCTAGCGCAAGCCTAGCCTCATCATCCTGTGTAGACGCACCGAGATTTCTTTGAGCAGATGCGCGAGGTGCAAGCTTTTCAAGAAGCGCGGCGGTTGTCGGCAACGAGGGCTGCAACGCCGTCATTAACCAGTTTGGCTTTGCTATGCTGTCGTTTGCAAACAGCGCCATTTGTCCCGCTGTCACCGGCAAAAATGGCCGCGCGACCGGCTCAACCATCGCAAGAGGAAATCGCGCCAAGGCAAGCGGCGCCCGAATAACAGGTGCAGATTTTCCTACAATTTGTCGGCGGACTGCGTTCAGAAAATAGTCAAACCTCTCGGAATCAACGCCTCCGACGTCGAGTGTCTCGCCATCAAAGTGTTGACGGTCCAGGACAATTTCGATTGCACGAACCACGTCATCCGCGTGCACTGGTTGAACCCGAACCGGGCGCTCGCCTTGCGGCAGTGGAATGATCGGCAAACGTGCAACACGCTGCAACGTCGCCCAAATTGGCGAAGCGCTTCCAAGCACAAGCGTGGGACGAATGATCGTGAAAGCTAACCCGCTCTCTCGAACTAAATTTTCAGCCTCGGCCTTTGTTTGCGCGTAAGAGTAATGGCGCTGATCACTGTAACCGGCGGCGATCGTACTGACATAAAGAAAATTCTTAACGCCTGCCGCTTTCGCGGTTTTAAGCAATGTGCGCGTGCCTTCAACATTCGAGAGCCGATACTGAGCCGGCGTCGCTTTACCGGTCGCTGCAGCAAGATGAATGATCGTATCCGTCGTACGAAACGCGGCCTCATAGCTGCCGGGGTTTAGAATATCTCCAAGCACATACTCGACGCCGGCTACAGGCGCCGCCGGGCGGCGAACAAGAGCATGCGTGCAAATTGGCTTACCAGCCATACGGCTGAGCAAAGCCTGGCCGATGAACCCACCGCCGCCTGTGACGAAAATATGAGCGCTCATTTACCGAATGCTCTCACTCGCCACTCAATACCCAAGTCAGATTCATGTGGTGCCCGGAAGGGTTTTGCCAGAATGTTCTTCAATCTCGCGCAATCTTCTCACCAAAAAGGAAAAAAGTAGCGCGGGGCAAGGATTTTGCTCCATGGGTATGGAGAGCTCTTAACGTTCCGCATACGATCCATGAAAGCGAGAAGTCAAAGCATGGCAAACGCTGCAGCGGCCGACAGAAAAGCGGCGAATTTGATCGACCGCGGCCTGGCTTTGATCGATTCCTTCCGGCGATTTTTTGCGCCTGAGCCTTATGAGCCAACGGCTCTGCGCCCTTCGGCGGTCGATTGGGTCTGCGTCGGCGTGCTGTCTATTGTCGCGGCAGCTATTGCCTGGATTGGCCCCACGCTCTTCGTTGAAAAAGTTTACACAAGCGGCCTGGGTTCTTATTTTTCCTCCGATCCAGAACGCGTATTCGCGGTCTTGTCAGACGCCAATAGCGTCCACCACCATCGCGTGTTGGTGCATCCGATTTTCTCTCTGGTGACTTACCCGCCAGCACAATTACTAATGGCCATAGGCCTCGACGTCGTGCAGGCCGGAACACTCTTACTAGTGATCGCGGCAGTGCTGACTGCCGCCCTATTCTACTTTTCACTGCGAGCAATGAGCCTGTCGACGCTGGGAGCTACAGCGTTCACGTCATCTCTCATTGCAAGCGCCGGGTTTATTCACTGGTATTCGTTTGTCGAAACGTTTGCGTTCTCAGGTCTCACAATCTCGATCATGCTTTTTGTGCTGACAGCCGTGAAGAGCACGCCG
>JBEVOS010000076.1:0-6720 GCA_040507435.1 Caulobacterales bacterium
GGGATTGAGCGCGACGGCGCGGACTTCGAAATCGCCTGTCGGCGCGGGCGCGTCGCCGCTGCCAATTGTGGCGGGATAGAAAGCGAGCAATTGATCGTTGGCATCGAAGGCGCGAACGACTTTAGCTTCCTTATCGACGACGATGGACGCGACTGATCCGTTTAGATCGCCGCCGGCATTGGCGACGACGATTTCCGTTCCCGGGCGTGCAAAATCGGCATTCGGATTCAGCATCCGCAGCAAATCTTCATCCATGTGGAATTTTTCGGCGAGTGCTTCGGCGGCGCTCTCATATCCCAGACGATCAAGCCGCGATTGCGCTTCGAGATCAGACGGCACGTCCACGAACGGGCCGGCGACATCTTGCGCCGCGATCACATAGGTTACGAGCGCAGGGGCGCTATCGCGCGCGGAGAGCGTTTCGAGCAATGAATCATCCGCGACGCCTGTCACGGTGAGATTGTTGCGCGCTTGGTATTCCGAGATCGCCTTGCGGACGTTTTCACCGTCATAGCCGTCGATCACGCCCGGCGAATAATGCGCACGGTCGAGAAGAACTTGGATGCGTGTTACGCCAGCGTCCTGCGCCGACATTTCGTCAGTTGCTGGTTGAGCTTCTGTTTGTGCTGCCGGGAGCGGTGCGTATTCGGGCTGGATGGAGGCGTCTGCATTCGTCGCGACGTCCGCGCGTGTGCGCAGCGTGACCGTTTCGGTCGCGTTCACCAATTCCATGAGATCGCGTGACTGCGTGGATATCGGATAGGTCGGCGCTTGAGCACTCTGTTCATGCGCCGCAGGCGGCGAACAGGCCGCAAGAAGTGCCGCGCAGGCGGCGGCCAGAAGTAAACGGCGCATCGGCGCTCCCCTAAATCGTTCTGCTGACAACCCCTTGCGCGGCGCTTTCGTTCCGGGCGCTGCGCAGCTCGTCCCGATGCAGAGAGATTGGGACGCAAGACTTCGTGATCCCATGGTCGATCTGGATGGCCGCAGGATCGATAAGGTGATCGTCCGCAGGATGCCTTACGATGCGCAAATTTGAAGCGGGCGGCCTGCCTTTGAACCGGACGAACCGGCTGCTATAAGCCTGCCGACATAGCAAAACCCGTCTCTGCGCCGAGTGCCTGTCGAAGGGCGCTGGAGACGTTCCCGGGCAGGCGGGAGAATTGCACCCAATGAGTTCAGCAGTCGTCGTGGTTGGCGCCCAATGGGGCGACGAGGGTAAAGGCAAGATCGTCGATTGGCTTTGCAATCGCGCGGACGTGGTCGTGCGCTTTCAAGGCGGCCACAATGCCGGGCATACGCTTGTGGTCGGCAATACGACCTATAAGCTCGCGCTGCTGCCGTCAGGGCTCGTGCAAGGCAAGCTCTCGATTATCGGCAATGGCGTTGTCGTCGATCCTTGGCATCTCGTGGAAGAAATTGAGAAGCTCAAAGCGCAAGGCGTTGATGTTTCGCCGTCACGGCTTGTGCTGGCAGATAATGCGTGCCTCATCCTGCCGCTGCATGGCGATCTCGATCGCGCGCGTGAAGAGGCTGCCGGCGCGTCGCGTATCGGCACGACGGGGCGCGGAATTGGCCCGGCTTATGAAGACAAGGTGGGCCGCCGTGCGATCCGCGTTGCGGACCTTGCCGACGAAAGCGCGCTTGAGTGGAAGATTTCGCGCCTGCTAACGCATCACAATTCGCTGCGGCGCGGATTTGATCTCGCTGAAGTCGACGCCGATGCGCTCAAGAAAGCGCTGCTCGCCGTTGCGCCGAGTATATTGTCTTATGCGCAGCCTGCTTGGCGCGTGCTGGAACAGCAACGGAGCGAGTCGAAGAAAATTCTGTTCGAGGGCGCGCAGGGGATGTTGCTCGATGTCGATCACGGCACGTATCCGTTCGTGACATCATCGAACGTGGTTGCGGGGCAAGCGGCAGCCGGTTCGGGGGTTGGGCCGCGCGCGATCTCTTATGTGCTTGGGCTGGTGAAGGCGTACACGACGCGCGTTGGCGAAGGGCCTTTCCCGACGGAATTGCATGATGAGATTGGTCAAAAGCTCGGCGAAGTCGGCCGCGAAGTCGGCACCAATACGGGCCGCGCGCGGCGCTGCGGATGGTTCGACAGCGTGCTTGTCAAACAGAGCGTCGCGCTGTCCGGCATTGACGGCATCGCGCTCACGAAACTCGATGTGCTCGACGGCTTTCCGGAAATTAAAATCTGCACCGCTTATAAACTCGGCGACCGCGTGATCGACTATTTGCCTGCGGGCCTCAAGGATCAGGAAGCGGTGACGCCGGTTTATGAGACGCTGGAAGGTTGGAGCCAATCCACCAAGGGCGTGCGCACGTCGCGCGATCTGCCGGCGAACGCGATCAAATATATCCGGCGGATCGAGGAACTGATTTCCTGTCCGGCGGCGCTCGTCTCGACCAGCCCGGAGCGGGATGACGTTATTCTGATGCGGGACCCGTTTAAGGCTTAGCGCGGCTCCGCTAGGCTGCCTTTATGGCGCGTGTTGCATTCACCGAGCATGTCGCGAAGGTCGCGCCCGGCGCGGGCGGGGTCTATGCCGGCGCAGATTTGCGCGAGGTGCTGGACGATGTCTTTCGCGCGCATCCGCAATTGCGGCATTATCTGCTCGACGATCAGGGACGGGTGCGCAAGCATGTCGCCGTGTTTATCGATGGCGTGCGCGTGCCTGGCGCAAAGGCGCTCGAGTGTCGGATGACGGATGCGTCGGACGTCTACGTGATGCAGGCTTTGTCCGGCGGATAAGAATTAGGGAGCGTTGTATGTCCGAGCGATTGTTGGTGTCTACGCGCAAGGGCTTGTTCGACTTCCGGAAGCAGGGCCGGGATTGGCGTGTCGCACAGACATCGTTTCTCGGGACGCCGATTTCCTACACGCTGCGTGATCCGCGCGACGGGGCGCTTTATGCCGCGCATGACAACGGACATTTCGGCGCAAAGCTGCATCGTTCGGATGATGACGGCGTCACTTGGCTGGAGCTCACTCCGCCATCTTATGAAGGCGTTGAAGGCGATCCCGCGCCGAGCCTTCGTTTGATTTGGAGCTTGGCCGCTGGCGGCGCCGATGAGCCCGGCGTGATTTGGGCTGGCACGTTGCCGGGCGGTTTGTTCAAGAGTCAGGATCGCGGCGCAACTTGGGTGTTGAACCGGAGTCTGTGGGATCGGCCCGAGCGCGCGAAATGGTTCGGCGGCGGATTTGATGAGCCGGGCATTCACTCCATTCTCGTGCATCCACAGAATTCGAAGCAAATCACGGTTGGCGTTTCGTGCGGCGGCGTTTGGCGCAGCGATGACGGCGGCGCGACATGGGATGTGCGTTGCGACGGCATGTGGGCGGCCTATACGCCGCCGGAAGCCAAGACAGACCCGGCTATCCAAGACCCGCACCGGCTCGTCGCGTCGGCGTCGGCGCCGGATGTCTTTTGGGTTCAGCACCATAATGGCGCGTTCGTCAGCACGGATTCTTGCGCGAACTGGCGTGAGATTGCGGTGCCGCCGTCTTCATTCGGTTTTGCCGTTGCGGCGCATCCGCGCGATCCGAAAACGGCCTGGTTCGTGCCTGCTGTGAAAGATGAATTCCGGTATCCAGTCGATGCGAAGGTGGTTGTGGCGCGCACGCGCGATGGCGGGCAGAGTTTCGAGACGCTCCGCAACGGCCTGCCGCAGCACGACGCGTATGACCTCGTTTATCGTCATGCGCTCGATGTAGACGAGAGCGGGGAGAGGCTCGCTTTCGGCTCTACGACTGGCGGGCTCTGGATCACGGAAAACGGCGGGGATGACTGGCGCGGCCTGGAAGCGCGGTTGCCGCCGATCTATGCGCTTGCCTTCGGCTGACCACGACTGGATCGCAGCTCGCGTATGCGGCGCTTCGGCTTGGAAGTAACGGGCAAATCCGGCTAGATTCGGCGCGTTCCACGGCCCAGGGGTGAGCATGACAGCCGATTTCGAGCAAGAGCCCCCGAAAAATAGCGGGCGAGATGGTGAGAAGCGGCCGCCGCGCGCCCATCTCAACGCTGAAGACGCCCGCCGCCTCGCGGAAGAGGCGCGCAAGAAGGGCGAGATGATCTTCACGCGGGCCTATGGGCTGGTGCGCGATCCGAAGACAGAGTGGGAGCAAATCCGCGCCGAAGAGACGGCGACGGTCAATCTCCTGCTTGGCTATGTCGCGCCGCTTGCGACTATCCCGCCTCTCGCCGGTTTGATCGGCTCGCTGATCTTTGGCGTGCAGGTTGGGTCGGAAGTTGTTCGCACGCCGATCGGCACGGCGCTTCTCACGGCGATCGTCACGATCATCGCGAGCGTGGCGCTCGTTTATTTCTTGGGATTGTTGATCAACGCGATCGCGGACAATTTCGATGGCGAACGCGATGAATTGTCGGCTCAGAAGGTCGCTGCATATTCGATGACGCCGGCGTTTTTGAGCGGAGTGTTTTCGCTCTGGCCGCCGCTCTGGTGGGTTGGGCTTGTCGGTATCGCGATGTCGGCGTTTCTGTTTTATCGCGGCCTGCCGCCGCTCATGAGATGCCCTGAAGAGCGCGCTCTTGGCTATGCGACGACATCAATCCTCGCGGGACTCGTCGCGTTCATCGTTCTCTTTGGCGTGCTAACGAGCTGCGTCATCGGCGTCGGGCGGCTCTAGTGAGCACGCGCGCTTACGGCGCTGATCTCACCGATCGGGTGCGCGACATCCTCATTCAGCCGCGTGCTGAGTGGGAGCGTGTGGCGGCGGCGCCGCCGCCTGCTATGTCGGTGTTGACGCGGCACGTTGTTCCGCTTGCACTTCTCGCTGGTCTTATCAGTTTCGCTGGCGGATTGTTGAGTGCGCAAGCGCCTGTATTCGCCGCGCTTACATCGCTCGTGTTCTTCCTAGCGTTGATCGTAGGCGTTTATATTTGGGCGCTCGCGATCGATCTGATGGCGCCGTTGTTCGGGGGCGAAAGCGAATGGCGCGCATCCATGGCGCTTGCCGGTTACGCGGCGACGCCGGTTCTGCTCGGCATTGGGTTTCAGACCATGCCGGCGCCGCTGAGTTGGATCAGTCTCATCAGCATTTATGCCATTTTCGTGCTGAACCCTGGCGTTGGACGGATCAAGAAAACCACTGACACGCAGAGTATGCAGGCGTGGCTTGCGATGTCCGCGGCGGGTCTCGTCATTTTGTTTCTTGTCTTTTGGGTGTGCGGATTGCTTGGCGCCGTGCTGCCCGCGCGCTAGCCAGCGGAACCACATTCTTTAGCGGGCATTCAGGCATGCGCATGCTGCGCATGGAGCTGAGATTTGCCTGACCTTGCGGATGGAGAGACCGACCTTCGCAGCGGGCTCAGCGTTTGGGAGGCGCGCAATCCCAAAGAAGCGGATGCGCCGCCAATCCTTCCGTTGGTGCGCACGGATATTGCGATTATCGGAGCTGGCATCACCGGCGCGCTGCTTGCTGAACGCATGACGCGCGAAGGTCGTACTGTGGCGCTGATTGATCGCCGGGTGCCGCAGCAGGGATCGACAGCCGCATCCACGGCGCTGCTGCAATGGGAAATCGACGCACCCATGCTCGAATTGGAGCAGCGGCTTGGCTTTGAAACCGCCGCTCGCATTTACCGACGCTCACAAGACTCCGTCCGTACGATTGGCCGGCTTTGCGTAGCGTATGGCCTCGATTGTGATTTCGCGCCACGCGATGCGTTCTATCTCGCGGGCAATGCGCTCGATCCTGTTTTGCTGCGCGAGGAAGCGCGGTTGCGTCTCGCGGCGGGATTGCCTTCGCGTTGGATCAGCGGCGCGGAACTCGCGGAAGAGGGTTTGATCGCGGAAGCCGCTTTGCGTTCGCAGGGCGCGGCGGAAGTTGATCCGGTCGCATTGGCGCGGGGATTGCTGGATGTCGCGCGGCAACGCGGCGCCATCGTGCTCGCGGGCATTGAGGCGCGCGATTACGAGATCACGCCGCAGGGCGTGACGATCGCGTGCGACAGCGGCGGGGTTGTCGTTGCCGAACATCTGTTCCTCGCGAATGGTTATGAGATGCCGGAATTTGTGCGATCTCGCGGGCATAAGATCACATCAACATGGGCGATTGCGACCGCGCCGCGTACAACGTGGCCGTCTCGCGCGATGGTTTGGGAGGCGGCAGAGCCTTACGCGTATATGCGCACGACCTTCGATGGCCGCATCGTTATTGGCGGCGAAGACGAGGACATCACTGATCCTGAAACGCGCGACGCGGCCACGCCGGGCAAAGCCGCTGCGTTGCGCGCGAAGCTCGCGGCGCTTTTCCCAGTGGCTGAAGGAGCGTCCGCCGATTTTTCGTGGAGCGGGTTTTTTGGAGAGACAGAAGATTCGTTGCCACTGATCGGCGCCGCGCCGGGAAGCGTACGCACATATGCAGCGTTCGGTTATGGCGGAAACGGCATTACGTTCAGCGCCATGGCGGCGGATATTTTGGCGGCGGCGCGGCGGGGCGAGCGGGACGCGGATGAAGCCTTCTACGCACTCGACAGGTTCGAATGAAAACGGCCCTAGCTTTCGCTAGGGCCGTTCCATACTTCAAATCATTGTCGCTTAAGCGGCTTCGACCAGACCGCTTTCGAGCGCGGCTTTCGTCATCGCCTTTTGCAGCTTTTCGAACGCGCGCACTTCGATCTGACGGACGCGCTCGCGGGAGACGCCATATTCCTTGGAGAGGTCTTCCAAGGTGGTCGGCTCATCCTTCAA
>JBEVOS010000077.1:0-4802 GCA_040507435.1 Caulobacterales bacterium
ACGAGTGGCAGAAATAAACGTGCCGGGCAGGTGAGAGCGGCGCCGAAACCGGGTGCGCGCGCAAAGGCTCCGCCTCATTCCATCCCATGTGCGGCACGCGCTCCGCGGCGCCCGTTTTGAGCGGGCGGCAAACGCCGCCAATCCAGCCGAGACCGCGATAGCCGCCATGCTCGAGGCCCTCATCGGCCAAAAGCTGCATCCCCACGCAGATGCCCAGAAACGGCGCGCCTTTCTGGCGCACGCGTTCGTCCATCGCTTCGATGACGCCCGAGCGCGCCTCAAGGCCCTTCATGCAATCGTCGAACGCGCCTTGACCGGGCAGCACGATCCGGTCCGCGCTGCGCACGATCGCAGGATCGTCCGTCATCACGACGCGGCTCGGCATGGCTGCCTGCGCCGCCGCCGCCTCAAGCGCGCGTTCGACGGAACGCAGATTCCCCGCGCCGTAATCTATAAGAGCAATCGTCTGCATTTCCGGTCGCGCTTACAGCACGCCCTTCGTGGAGGCTACAGCGCCTTTGAGCCGTGCGTCGATTTCGACAGCACCACGCACCGCGCGCGCCAGCGCTTTGTAGCAGCTTTCAACGATGTGATGCGTGTTCTCGCCGTAGAGATTCTCCACGTGCAAACACGCGCCTGAATTCATCGCATAGGCGTGGAACCATTCTTTGAAGAGTTCCGAATCCATCTCGCCAAGTTTCGGCCGCACGAGATTCACGCGCCAAATCAAATACGGCCGGTTGGAGAAATCAATCGCTGCGCGCGATAGCGTTTCATCCATTGGAATATAGGCGTGCCCGAAGCGGCGAATGCCCGCGAAATCGCCAAGCGCCTTCTTCGTCGCTTCGCCAATGCAGATGCCGACGTCTTCCACCGTGTGGTGCATATCGACATGCAGATCGCCGTCGGCCTTCACGCGTAGATCGAATTGGCCATGCTTCGTGAAGCTCTCCAGCATGTGATCGAAGAAACCAATCCCGGTGGCGATGTCAGCCTTGCCCGATCCATCGAGATCGATCTCGACGGTGATCTTCGTTTCTTTTGTCTCGCGCTTCACGACGCCCGAGCGCATCACGTCCTCGTTTTCATTTCGGCAATACTGATGAATCAAGTATTGCGCGTGTAATTATCAATCGCCAATGAAATATAACACGGCGTTCCTTTAGTCCATACTAACCAATTTAGCAAAAATTGCGCCGCGTATTCGGTTTTAACCGCCGGGCGAGGCAATGTCGGTTTTGAGGGCTCAGAGAGCAGGGGAGAGACGCAAGCGGCTGGATATCGCCGCGCGCGCTACTTTGTTCGCCATGCTCCTTGTTGTCGCAACGGCCGCCGCATGCGTCGCCGTCGCCGCCTTTATGCAGCTCGATCTCGTGCTGCCCATCATGCTGATGCTCGCGGCGTTCATTCTTATCGCGGCGCCGCTCACCTATATGGCGGCGCGGCGGTTCACGGCTCCTATGCGCCGCTTGACGGAATTTGCCGACGAGGTGACGGCTGCGCGCCTCGGCCGGCAAATCGAAATTCAAACCGGCGACGAATTCCAAAAACTCGCCGAAGCCTTCAATCATATGATGCAACGCCTTGAAGGCTCGATGAAACGCATCCAGCAATTAGCCTTCGTCGATCCGGTCACGCAGCTGCCGAATCAAGAGCGCTACATTCGTGATTTGAACGAAGGCATCACGCGCGCCGTGCAAGATCGCGCACAGATCGCCGCGATCGTCTTTGAATTTTCCCAACTACGCCGTCTGACGGTGACTCTCGATCAAGATGCGATTCAAGAATTGATGACACTAGTCGCTAAGCGCATGGCGAGCGCCGTACGCACTGTCGATCGGGTGATACGCGCTCAGAACGCGCAGAAGCGTCCCGCGCTCGTCGCGTGCCTACGCAACCAGGATTTTGCGCTTCTCGTTTCGAACATGACGGATGCGGCGGAAGCCGCGCGTTTTGCGCAAATGATCAATTCAGCGCTCAATCAGCCCTTCGAGTGGCGCGGTCATAAAATTCATCTCGGTTCATCTTGTGGCGTTGCGATGGCGCCGCGCGATGGCCGTGACGCAGACACGGTCGTTCGTCATGCAATGATGGCGCGCGCGGCGGCGCGCAGCGGCGTCTCAGGCCTCAAGGTTTTTACGAAAGCGCTCGACCGCGAAGCCGTTGATCGCGTGAACTTCGAACGTCAAATGCGCTTTGCGCTTGAGAACAATGAATTTCGCGCCTTCTTCCAGCCGAAGATCAATTTCGCGACGGGCCGCATCGAAGCGGCGGAGGCGCTCGCCCGGTGGGTGCGCCCGGATCGCACCATCATCAGTCCTGCGAAATTCATTCCCGCCGCCGAAGAAAACGGTCTGATCGCCGAGGTGTCAGATGCAATCTTGCGTGAAGCCTGCTGGAAGGCGGCTGCCTGGGCGCGGGAAGGTGTGCCTGTGCAGGTCGCGGTGAACATTTCGGCGCTTCAATTCCGCAATGATAAATTCCCAGAGCATGTGATGCGTGTGCTCGAACATGCTGGCTTGCCGCCATCCTTCCTCGAACTCGAACTCACCGAAACTGTCGCGATGGAAGATCCGGAGCGCACATGCCGGCTCATTGAACCACTGCGCAGTAAAGGCGTGCGCCTCGCGATCGATGATTTCGGCTGCGGCCATTCAAGTCTGTCGGCGCTGTCCAAACTTCCGTTCGACGTGATCAAGATCGATCAGCAATTCATTCGCGGCCTTGAGCGGCGAGAGCGCCAAGCGCCCGCCATCGTCGAAGCGATGCTGGCGATGGCGCGCACGCTCGATCTCGATGTCGTCGCCGAAGGCGTGGAGCGGCGCGAGGAAGCGGATTTCCTAGCGGAACGCGGTTGCCGCCATGGACAAGGTTTCCTCTATGGCGCCGCCGTACCGCCGCTTGAGTTTGCAGCGCTCTTACGGGCGCAGCGTGAGGCCCATGCGGCCAGCGAACCGCCTCTGGACTTGCGCGGCCGCCTCGGCGTCAACGCCGCTTGATTGCAAGCCTCGCCCCGGCCACATGAGGGCCGGAGGCTTTTATGAGTACCGATCCAGGTTGGCACGGCACGACGATACTGGCTGTGCGCAAAAATGGCCGTGTCGTGATTGCGGGCGATGGCCAAGTCAGCGCGGGCGGCACGATCCTCAAAGGGAATGCGCGTAAAGTCCGCCCCTTGGGTGACGGGAAAGTGATCGCAGGATTCGCGGGCGCAACGGCGGACGCAATGTCGCTGTTCGAGCGGCTCGAGCAAAAACTTGAACGCTTCCCAACACAGCTCGCCCGCGCCTGCGTTGAGCTTGCGAAGGATTGGCGCACGGATCGCGCGCTGCGCCGCTTGGAGGCCATGCTGATCGTCGCCGATGCGCGCGAAACTTTTCTGATCACCGGGGCAGGCGATGTGCTTGATCCAGAATTTCCGGTAATCGCCGTCGGCAGTGGCGGCAATTACGCACTCGCCGCCGCCCGCGCTCTTTATGAGTACGTCGACAATCCAGAGGAAATCGCACGCCGCGCTATGGATATCGCCGCAGACATTTGCGTTTACACCAATCGTTCTCTGACCGTGGAAAGCCTCTCGGCGTGACCAACTTCTCACCGCGTGAAATCGTCTCCGAATTGGATCGCTACATCGTGGGGCAGGACGATGCGAAGCGCGCTGTCGCCATCGCGTTACGCAATCGCTGGCGGCGTAAACAGCTTGACGGCGCGCTCCGCGAAGAAGTGACGCCGAAAAACATTCTGATGATCGGCCCGACGGGCGTCGGCAAAACGGAAATCGCACGCCGCCTTGCGAAGCTCGCGGGTGCGCCGTTTCTCAAGGTCGAAGCCACGAAATTCACCGAAGTCGGCTACGTCGGCCGTGATGTTGAACAGATTGTACGCGATCTCGTCGAAGCCGCGATCGGCATGACGAAGGAGCGCCGTCGCCGCGAAGTGCATGCGCGCGCTGAACTGGCCGCTGAAGAACGTATGCTGGATGCGCTCGTTGGCGCCGGCTCATCCGCTGCGACACGCGAAAGCTTCCGCAAAAAACTGCGCAACGGCGAATTGGCGCAAAGCGCGGTCGAAATTGACGTGGCCGAAAACGCGCCGCCGCAATTCGAAATTCCTGGTCAGCCGGGGGTCGGGATGATCAATCTTTCGGACATGCTCGGCAAAGCGTTCGGCCAGCGCACCAAACGCGTACGCACCACGGTTGCGGAAGCGTATGACCCGCTGATCAAAGAGGAAAGCGATAAGCTGCTCGATAGCGAGGCGCTCATCAAGGAAGCGGTGCTATCGGCCGAACAGGACGGAATCGTTTTCGTCGATGAGATCGATAAAATCGCCGCGCGCAGCGAAAGGGGCGGGGCCGATGTCAGCCGTGAAGGCGTTCAGCGCGATCTACTGCCACTGATCGAGGGTACAACTGTCGCGACCAAACATGGGCCGGTGAAAACCGATCATATCCTTTTTATCGCATCCGGCGCGTTTCATGTCGCAAAGCCGAGCGATCTTCTGCCGGAATTGCAAGGCCGGCTGCCCATTCGCGTTGAATTGAAAGCGCTCACACGCGACGATTTTCGCCGCATCCTCACGGAGCCGGAAGCCAGTCTCGTCAAGCAATATGAGGCGCTTTTGAAAACGGAAGGCGTCTCGCTCGCATTCTCCGACGATGCGGTGAACGCGATCGCCGAAACCGCCGCCGATGTGAACGCTGCGGTAGAGAATATCGGCGCGCGCAGGCTAGCGACTGTGATGGAACGCTTGCTGGACGAGGTCAGCTTCAACGCGGCTGACATGAATGGCCAAACCGTCTC
>JBEVOS010000098.1:0-7257 GCA_040507435.1 Caulobacterales bacterium
TGAGCGGTATATCGAATGCGTGAAGGCCGTTGGCGACGCCCATCAAAATAACACCGGCGACGGCGGGCGCGAGAACCGGAAGTGTTATATGAAAGAAGGTGTAAAGCCTGCTTCTGCCCGCGATCAGTGAAACATCTTCGTAAGCGCTGTTGAGTGCTCTGAATGGCCCAAGAAGGAATAGGTAGAAGAACGCCGCCTTTCGAAGCGTCATCACACATCCAAGGCCAATCCAGGATTCGATATTGAACAACGCCGTGTCGAGCCCCAGGAAGGATTTGGCGAAAACATTGAGGTAGCCGGTGTAGGGGTTCGCGAGCTGGCTAAAACCGACCGCGTAGAACACGCCTGGAGTAGCGAATAAAACCGCCATGGCCGGCGTGATAATCTGCCGAAACGGCGCGTCGGTCCGCTCTGAAAGGTATGCCAGAATTGCAGCGATCAATGTTGCAAAGGTCGTTGTCGCCAATGTGAGAGCGAATGTCGCGCCTAGCGATGCGGCAATTTTTTTGCTTGTGAGGATGTCGATGAAAGCGTGCAGCGTCCATCCGCCCTCTAGACCTGGCGCGGAGCTGCGAAATGCTCCGATCGTGAGCATGACGAGCGGCCAAACAAATAGAAGCGCCATCACCACGAATAGCGTTGTGACGATGGCGATTCGCACAAGACGTGACGAGCGACCACTTGGGCCGCTCATCGTGACCAAACCTGCCGGTTTCAATGTGTCGAGTTTTGCAGTCACAATTTGGCTCAGAAATTGTAGGCAGCGGTGAGGTAGTAATAGCCGCCATCACTGCCGCGCGGAGCGAACGAGGTGTATGGCTCGCCGCCATTCGTCACGGATGTGAGCGGGTCATAGTCTGGATAGGCATCGAGCAGGTTTCGCGCGCCGAGCGTCAGACGGAAATCCGGCGTGAATTTGTAGCTGATGTTTGCATCGACAACGGTGTCTGGGCCGTAGGTCGCATCGAGCGCGGGATTGTTCGCGTGATTGCGGCCGTATTCGCCGTAGCGTGTGATAATGAATGTGCCGCCCCAACGTTCTCCGGAATAGTCGAACGTGAGAGAGACTTTGTTTTCTGGCGAGAGACGTTCGATGAGACCAGACGATTCACGGCCGACCAGCGTCGGTATAGTCAGGCCTGGTGGGCTTGCGAATGGCTTTCGCTGCGTGATCTCTGTTTCGTTTTGATTATAAGCAAGTGAAACGTCGAGTGCGCCGCCTCTTATGTCGAAGGTGTACTTCGCCACAATGTCGAAGCCTTCAGTGCGCGTATCTACTGCGTTCGTAAAAAAGCTGATTCCGGACCCTGATACGAAGCCATAGGGCGCCAAGAAGGCGTTGAGGCCTGGCGTATTCGTATTGGTGAAGTTCTCGGTTAGCGTAATGCGATCATCTACATCGATACGATACGCATCGAAACTGAGCGATGCTCGGTCAACTGGACGCCATACGAAGCCCGCTGAGTAGTTCGTCGATGTTTCAGGCTGCAATTCCGGCGCGCCGAGCGCACGCGCCCAGGGATGGCTGACCGGAACCGTTCTAACTTCGGTATAGGTTCCTGGCGTAATCGTTGACCATGTGACGGTCGTGGCTGACCAGTTTTGCTGACCAATCGACGGCGCTCTAAACCCAGTGCTCGCAGTGCCGCGCACGGCGAAGGCCGGCGTGAAATCGTAGCGGGCGGAAAATTTTCCGGTCGTGGTGTCGCCAAAGTCTGAGTAATTTTCATAGCGGCCCGCGAGGCCGAGATTCAAATTGCCGAAGCTTTGTTCAAAGCCGACATTGAGACCCCAAATGTTACGATCAAATGTTCCCGAATCTTCAGGACGGAATGGCGAATAGCCGACTGTTTCGCCCTGCGCCGGCAGTCCGTTGTTCGGGCCGCCAATGATTGTGACGCCGCCTTGCCGATAGCTGAGCGGTTCGCCGGCTTCGATAGTATATTCTTCGTTCGTGAAATTCAGACCAGCCGATACGATCAGCGGATCCGAGAAAACCTGAACATCCTTGACCCAGTCAAGATTGACGTTGGTTTGCGCATTCACCAATGCGCCATTGTAATAGTGCGTTCTCTGATTTGGGCCGAGGCTCGGGTTCAGCGTGTCGAATACTTCGTATTCGATGCGATTTCGTCCGTAAGTGGCGCTTAAATCGAATTGACCAGCTTCATGAGCATCAAATTCTATTCCGCCCGTGAATGCATAGTCTGTCGATGTGGCGCGCTGATATGGTGTGTATCCCTGCGGAAAGATTGCGCGAACGGTTTGATCATCGAGCGGACGCCGGCGTACGCCCGTTTTTTCGGTAATGCGTTGGCCCGCCGTCCCGAAAGCGTAGGCCGTTAGATCGGTGGTGAGCGGGAGTTCGCTGTTTAAGAGGAAATTGTATTCTCTAAAGTCGGGGCTGTTTTGCCGATTGCGCCGATCGACGTTGGGGTTCGTGTTCGGATCACCGGCATAATATTGCGCGCGGCTATCAGCATATTTCGCGGGACCTGTGCCGTTGATATTGCTGAAGCTGCCGGCGAGCGTGAGAAACCCCTCATTCGAAAGCGAAAAGCCTTTCCAGCCATCGATGATCAATGTTTCGCCATCGCCGCCGCCGTCGTAATTGGCTCCGATCTGCGTGGAAAATCCGCCACCTGAGTCGTCTTCTCTCAGAACGAAGTTGACGACGCCGGCGATCGCATCAGAACCGTACTGAGCTGACGCGCCATCGCGCAGCAGCTCTACGCGCTGCACGCCTGCAAAGGGGATGGTGTTGGTATCGACAGCCTGCGCACCGCGGCCATATCCCACTTTGCCGTGAATCTGCGCGGCGGCATGGCGGCGTCTCCCATTCACGAGAACCAGTACTTGGTCCGGGCCCAAGCCGCGCAATTGTGGCGACGAGGTTCCCGCTGTTGCGCCAATGCCGGTGTAGCGAAGAAAATTAATCGATGGCGCTAGTTGCGACAGCGCTTCTGTGACGCTCGAAGCTCCAGTTCCCGACAGTTCCTCCGCATTCAAAACGTCGACAGGCGAGTTGCTTTGCAGCGCGGTGACATCCGCGCGTGCAGTGCCAACAACGATGACTTCATTGGCTGCTGTGCGCGCCGAGTTTGACGAGTCGGCCGGCGCTTGCGCTTCTTGCGCATAAGCTTGCGATGACGCCGTTGCTAAAAGCACAGCTGCAAAACTTCCCATCGTGGTCGAAAATTTACGCACTCAATACCCCCGGCTCGCGCAGTCCGTGTTGCGGACTGTTCCGCCGGAGCTGCGTTGAATTTTGTGAAAGAGCGCTTCCACAATGATTTCCGGCGTTGAGCCGGGAGGGGTATCTAGCCGTTCAAGCTAAACTTGATAAGAAAGCTATACTTAAACTTCGCTTTGGTTGCGCTAAAGCTTCAAAGAGAATGCCTAACAGGCTACGCTGCTGTTTCTAATTGAGCTTTTTCGGATCCAGCGTGCTCTGAGATGAAGACGATGTCCGCTGGCTTCACATAAAGGAAGATTTCGGAGTGCGCGTCAGCATGCGTTTGAGACCATTGACCAAGCGTCACAACGCCAACCAATTCATGTACGCCAACCGAAACCCGAACTTGATAGCGATCGCCGAGATATTGCGCGCTCAGGAGGCGTCCGTTTATCGCGTCAGCAGGCGCCTCATTCCGCGAAAAAGCAACGTTCAGGGTATTGGCGCGGATCGCAACTAAACCGCGGCCAGTCTCGTTGGAGGATGTCGCGATTGCGCCATCAGCACCGTCGATTACAAATCGCCCGGGCGCCGCGAAGTGACCGGGAATGATGTTTTCGTAGCCGATGAACTCGGCCACGAAGCGGCTGACGGGCTTTAGAAAAAGCTCTTTTGGCGTGCCAACTTGCTCAAGTTTTCCATCCTTTAGGATGGCGATCCTGTCAGCGAGCGCGAAAGCCTCCGATTGATCGTGCGTTACATAGACTGACGTGGATCCGGTTTGATCATGTATACGACGGAGATCTGCCCGCAGGCGCGTCCTTAACTGAGCGTCGAGATTAGATAGCGGTTCATCGAACAAAATGAGGCGTGGGCTGGCGACGATCGCGCGCGCGAGCGCCACGCGTTGCTGCTGGCCGCCGGAAAGTTGCGCGGGATAGCGGTTTTGTAAGCCTTCGAGGCCAACAAGCGCCAATTTCTCTTCGACACGCTTTTGTATGTTTGTGCGCGGGGCGTTTTGGCGACGCTTTTTAAGTGGATAGGCGACGTTTTCGGCGACTGTCATATGCGGCCAGAGCGCGTAGCTCTGCAGCATCATGCCCAAATCTCGCTTATTGGGCGCGACGAACGTCTTTCGATCAAAATCGAAGACAACTTCATCGCCAATGTGAATTGTACCGCCTGTCGGCGTCTCCAGTCCGGCAATAGATCTTAACGTCGTTGTTTTTCCGCAACCGCTGGGGCCAAGCAGAACAAAGAACTCTCCCTCCTGTATATCCAGATCGAGACCATTTATGGCGCCGCGCTTCGGCACCACTGCGCCGGGCGCACGGTCTGGAAAATGTTTGTAAAGGTTGACGATACGTACGTCTGTCATGTGCCCGCCCGACTATTATCTAACGAAAGATATATTGGATCCCGGCAGCTAACGTGATGAGGCATTTCTATAGTCAACTTTAGTAGTTTTGAAGGTGCGCCCAATTGCGCGACGTTTCTTTAATCGGCATTCAATGCATTCCGGCGTCAGGCCGAGGATGGCGATGCGATGTTGAAAGTGTGGGCGCGGCGATCTTCAAGCAGCGCGCAGAAAGTCTATTGGCTGCTCGGCGAGCTTCAGATTCCTCATGAGCAAATAGACGCTGGGCGATCATTTGGCGTTGTCGGCACGCCAGAATATTTGGCGAAGAATCCAAATGGTCTCGTGCCTACGATAGAAGAGGAGGATGGTTGGGCGCTTTGGGAATCTCATGCCATCATACGATATCTCGCGGCGAAGGCAGGGTCGGAGCAATTCTATCCGAGCGACCTGCGCGCGCGCGCAGAAATAGACCGCTGGATTGATTGGACTTCATCCACTGCAATTCCGGCCATCAATCCAATTTTTGGTCGGCTCGTTATGCAAGGAGGGCCGGCTGACCCAGCGTTTGTCAACGCACAAATAATTGCATCCAAGAAAGTGCTGACAATCGTATCGGATGTTGTTGCTGGGCAGGCTTATCTCGCAGGCGATGATTTGACATTAGCGGATATACCGTTTGGCATGATCCTGCACCGCTGGTTCACCCTCCCGATCGAGAGGCCGTCGCTTCCGCTGGTCGACGCCTACTACGAACGCCTTCGCACGCGGCCTGCCTATCTGCAGCATGTCGTGAATGCCCCGCCTGTCGTTTAATTGCGTTTGTGAAGGTCTTTCAGCCGACGCGACGAGTCTTCACTGTGGGTACGCAGCGATGATAGTGGCGTGAATCGTCGTGAACCGGAAATAGAGCCAGACCGCATACCGATAATGTCGGCGCAAAGCCATGTCGTTTAAAACAGCGCGGTTTCATGCAGATTGAGCCTGAAGTCCTGACGCGTGTCAGGAAGCAGAGACAGGTTAGCGTTAGACGGACTGCACCGGAATAAGCCCACATGGCGCGATGCCGGCGGCAATGGACATCATCTTCTGTTCTGCAATCCCTGTGTTGACGAAGCGTTTGGGGTACCGCGCGGCAAACTTGTCGCGCCCGTTAGAAGAGGCGAGATCCGCTGTCAGCACGACGATGTGCAGGTAGTTCTTCCAGCTCCGCGCTCATCGTCAACGCGGTGAGAGGCATTGTAGAGCTCACTTAAGAAAAAATCGACGCAGAGCCGCCAGCGTTTCAGCCGGGCGCTCCTCAGGTAGAAAATGACCGCAAGGCAAACCTTCGCCTACCAGATCATCGGTCCAGTTCTTCCAAATGCCGAGCACGTCATACCAAGCGCCGACGGCGCCGTTCGCGCCCCAAAGTACTTGAGTTGGACAGCTAATTTTGGCGCGCCCGCGCTGTTCGAGATCGAGCTTGCGATCGAAACCGGCGCCTGCCCGGTAGTCATCGCAGATGCTACGAATTGTTTCGGAATTTGCGAGCGCGCACCGGTAATCCTCCATCGCGTCAGCGTCGAAAATTTTCTTCGCGCCGCGAAACATAAAATCAAAGAAGAATGATTCCGCGCCGCCTGCGATAATGAAGTGTTCGGGATTGGGCGCCGGCTGCGCCAGAAAAGACCAATGCCAATAGCCAAGCGCAAACCGGTGATCGGCCCTAGCCCATATCTCACCGGTCGGCATGATATCGAGGATCGAGACTTTGCTCACGGCGTTTGGGTGGTCCAACGCAAGACGATACGCGACGCGGCCTCCGCGATCATGGCCAGCGACCATGAAGCGTTCGTGTCCGAAATGTTTCATGAGCGCGATCGCGTCATTCGCCATTGTGCGTTTGGAATAGGCGGCTCCGTCTTTTGCCGCCTGTGGTTTAGAGGAAAGCCCGTAGCCACGCAGGTCGGGTGCTATGACGGTGAAGTCGTTAGCTAAATCTCCTGCGATTTTACCCCACATCATATGAGTTTGTGGGCATCCATGCAGGAGCAGAAGCGGAGGGCCTGATCCACCATTGCGCACGCGCAGAACGACATCGCCGATGTCGATCATTGAGAGTTCAAATCCGTCAAAACTCACCGAAAAACTCCGCCGGCAATTCTACGTATTCTTCATTGGGTAGGGCATCACGTGCCGTATGATCGCATCCGTGACAATGTCTGGCGCTTCTTGCGCGAGCCAGTGACACGCATCCAGTTCCACGATCTCGTACGGACCCGTCATATAGCCAGACGCACGCGCGATTGCGCCTCGATGGACGTAGGGATCGTTCCGGCACCAAATAAGCAAGGGCGGCGTCGTCGTGATGTCAACGGGCGTGCGAGCTCGGCGAGTGCAGCCTTATGGCAATCGTTCGCACGATACCAGGCAAGCGCCGCCGTGAGCGCGCCGGGTTGGCGAAGCGTTACGAGGTAAATTTCTTGGAGTTCTTGATCTGCCGCCCAGGCCGTACGAAATCCTTCGAACTCGTTGCGCGCGAGAAGGCGTTCCGCTGTTTCATCTGGCGCCGCCACTAAATTCAAAAACTTTCAGCCTCCGCGTCGTTCCACGTCGACTCCGCGAACGCGCGATAGTGTGGGATCGAGAGCGCCGTGTAGCTGGCAATTCTATCTTTACCGTCCCGGAGCATGCGCCAACCAACGCACGCTCCCCAGTCGTGAGCAACGAGATGAAAGCGCGG
>JBEVOS010000127.1:0-3009 GCA_040507435.1 Caulobacterales bacterium
GATGAAAACGTCATGTGGCTAGGCGTTTTTGCAAGCGGAACACGCTTGGCGAGCGTCAAATCGTGGCCGTCGTATTTGTAAATATCGATCCGATCCAGCCGCAAGCCGGCCGTGACGAACCACTTATGGTCAGGAGAAAACCCTAGCTGATACGGATCCTCGATATCTTCCAAGCGCTTTTGCACCTTGCCGCTATGCGGATCGAGAAAGATCAGATCATTCGAAACCGAATCTGCGACGATGAGGGAATTGCCGTCGGGCGTGATCATCAAATGATGCGGTTCTTTCCCCGTAGGCTGCGTGCCGACCACCTTGTGTGCGGCCTCATCGATAAGCGTAAGTTTTGCTTCGCCGGAATCCAGCACGATGACTTTCGAATCCGGAGCGATTGCGGCGAATGCGGCGTTGGAAGCCAGTACGGATACCAGCGCCATCATTGAAAGGTTTCTGAATACAGTTCGACGCATAGTGAAAGGAATTAATTCGAGGGAGGTCCGGGAAGACCAAAATTGTGCTTTGATAGCTCAAAATGACTGCGGATTATTCGCTAAGGACTAAAGATCCTCGCTTAGCGAGCGCAATATTAAGCTATTGAAGCATTGCACGTATGCCGCCGGACGGACCGACAAGCGATCGCCAGCAGCCGCACTTACGCGAACCCTTTATCTCTAACGTATCGAGTCGATTAATGGATGACCGGGCGCGCAAGGAAACTAGCCAGTCCATGAGCGAAAGCACCACGCTTGCCATGCAGGAAGTGCTCGACGGACGCCGTACAGGCTTGGCGGTCCTGCTTCCCTTTGCGGGACCGGCGGTGGTTGTCTCTGTCGCTTACATGGACCCAGGCAATTTCGCGACGAATATTCAGGCCGGGGCGCGCTATGGCTATGGATTATTGTGGGTTGTATTGCTCGCCAACCTGATTGCGATGCTATTCCAGTCACTTTCCGCAAAGCTTGGCATTGTCACCGGGAAGAATTTAGCGGAACTATGCCGGGACAATTTTCCCAAGCCGCTCGTTTATTTAATGTGGGCAGTGAGCGAAGTCGCCGCCATGGCAACCGATCTCGCGGAATTTCTAGGCGGCGCTATCGGGCTTAGCCTGCTGTTTCACATGCCGCTGCTGGTCGGCATGGCGGTGACGGCTGTCATCACTTACGGCCTATTGATGTTCGAGAAAGCGGGATATCGGCCGCTTGAACTGGTTATTGGCGCGCTGGTGGGAATTATCGGTTTGTCTTATCTGGCGGAGCTTTTCATTACGCCTGTCGCGTGGGGACAAGTCGGCTTGCACCTCTTCTCGCCGTCATTGCAGGACGCGCAAGCGGTCACGATTGCAGTCGGCATCATCGGTGCGACGGTCATGCCTCACGCACTGTTCCTGCATTCGGGATTGACGCAGCGGCGCTTGCCTGCGCGCACCGAAGTCGAACGCAAGAAGATCATTCTGTTTTCCAACGTGGAAGTGGTCATTGCCTTGACCATCGCCGGCATGATCAACATTGCGATGGTCATCATGGCATCCGGCGCGTTTCATTCGGGACATCCGGAAGTGGCGGAGATCGAAACGGCTTATCACACGCTTGCGCCGCTTTTGGGGATTGCCGCGGCCGGCATTTTTCTTTTGTCGCTGATCGCGTCGGGTATTTCGAGTTCTGTCGTCGGGACCATGGCCGGGCAGATGATCATGCAAGGTTTTGTCGGATTCCGCATTCCACTTTGGCTGCGCCGCGCATTGACGATGATTCCGAGTTTTGTCGTCGTATGGCTGGGCGTGAACGCGACGCAAGCGCTCGTCATGAGCCAGGTCGTGCTGAGTCTCGCGTTGCCCTTTCCGATGGCCGCGCTCGTCTGGTTTACGTGCAACAAGAAAGTCATGGGCCATTATCAAAATAGAACGCTCGTTAGAGCAGCATCGATTGTTGCAGCCGTCGCCGTGCTGGCGCTCAACATGGTTTTGCTGCTTCAGGCAGCTGGCATAAGCATTCCGGGTCTGCCGGATGCGTGAAGGCTGAAAACCGACGTTGAATGTGCCGATGTAAAGGTGTGTGGTTCACGAAGGTTTTAACCCCGTACGCTCCTCGAACGCGAGAAAATGCCTGTTTTGCAACCTCTCGCGGAGCACCGAATGTCCGATCTAGCCTCACCGGTATCACGCCGTTTCAGCGTCGATCCCAAGCCGCTCGGCATTGCCGCGCTTCTCATTCTTGCCGGCGCGCTGTATCTCGCGCAAACCGTCAACGGCCGGCAGGCCGCGCTTTATATTGTCGGTGCGCTGCTCGGCGTCACGCTTTATCACGCGGCGTTTGGTTTTACGTCGGCCTGGCGGGTCTTCATTGCCGATGGCCGCGGCGCCGGCCTGCGCGCGCAAATGGTCATGCTCGCGGTCGGCGTTGCGCTGTTCTTCCCGGCGCTTGCAGCCGGCTCGTTGTTCGGCATGCCGGTCACGGGGCTCGTTTCGCCGGCAGGAACGTCGGTTGTCTTTGGTGCGTTCATATTCGGTATCGGCATGCAGCTCGGCGGCGGCTGCGCCTCGGGCACGCTGTACACCGTGGGCGGTGGCAGCACGCGCATGATCGTGACGCTCGTCGCGTTTATCGTCGGCTCGGTTGTCGCCACAGCCCATATGCCGTTCTGGACGGCGTTGCCGTCACTTCAGCCCATTTCGCTTGTCAAGTCGCTCGGCGCGGGTCCCGCGCTCGCGCTCAACTGGGCGGTGTTTGCGGCCATCGCAGGGATCACGGTCGTGATCGAAAAACGGCGGCATGGCCGGCTTGTCGCCGCACATACGCAGCCGCCGCACGCATCGCCTTGGTTGCACGGGCCGTGGCCGCTCGTCGCCGGCGCGATTGCGCTCGCGTTGCTCAACTTCGCCACGCTCGCGCTTTCGGGGCGGCCGTGGGGCATCACGTCGGCATTTGCGTTGTGGGGCGCGAAGGCGGCGTCGGCAATTGGATTCGATGTCGCGAGCTGGCCGTACTGGGCCAGCAAGGCGAACGCCGCCGCGCT
>JBEVOS010000136.1:0-5042 GCA_040507435.1 Caulobacterales bacterium
ATGAAGCCTCGGTGCGCGGCTTGAACGTATTGTGGCGCCCGATTCTTCTGGGCCCGATCTTCAGGGATGAGGGCCTTACCGACTCGCCGTTCAATCTGCAGCCGCGCAAAGGCGCCTATATGTGGCGCGATCTCGCGCGGATTTGCCTTGCGCTTGAGATTCCGTTTCAGCGCGTCACACCGTTCCCGCAGAACGGGCTCCTTGGCGCGCGCGTGGCGACTGCATTGTCGGATGAGCAGCGACCACGCTTCGCGCGTGCGCTGTATCTGCGCGAGTTTGGAAATGGCGAGCAGATCTCTGATGAGGATACAATCCGCGCCGCTCTAGCGGATGCCGACTGCGACATCGATGAAACCATAGAAGCTGCGAGCGCTGGCATTGTAAAAGAGCAGCTGCGCGCCGCGACTGACGAAGCGAAGGTGCTTGGCGTATTCGGCGCGCCGAGCTTCACCGTGGGCGACGAACTCTTCTGGGGAAATGATCGCTTGGAAGCAGCGATGGATTGGGCGAAGAACAGAAATGACGCGCATCATTAAAGTCGCCGCCATCCAATCCGCTTTCGGTGAGGATATGGATGCGAACGTCGCGAAGGTCGCCGGCTTCGTGCGTGAGGCTGCGGCTAAAGGCGCGAACGTGATCCTCGCGCCGGAATTGTTCCAGGGGCCATATTTCTGCACATCGCAGGAAGAGCGCTGGTTCGGCACAGCGTTTCCGGCTGCCTCGCACCCATGTGTCACAAAACTTGCGCCGCTCGCAGCCGAGCTAGGCGTCGTGCTGCCAATTTCGATCTTCGAGCGTGAGGGGCCACACTACTACAATTCTGTCGTGATCGTAGACGCGGATGGCAAAAGCCTCGGCGTTTACCGCAAGACGCACATTCCCGATGGTCCCGGCTATCAAGAGAAATATTACTTCCGTCCCGGCGATACCGGATTCAAAGTCTGGGATACGCGCGTGGGGAAAATCGGCGTTGGCATTTGCTGGGATCAATGGTTTCCCGAAAGCGCACGCGCAATGGCGGTGAAGGGCGCGGAAGTTCTATTCTATCCGACAGCAATTGGCTCCGAACCTTATGATGCAGAGCTTGACACGCGCGATCCATGGCGGCGCGCAATGCAAGGCCATGCCGTGTCCAACGCAATGCCCGTCGTCGCGGCCAATCGCATAGGCAAGGAATTCAGCGGCCAATCTTATTATGGCTCATCCTTTATTGCGGATGAAGCTGGCGAACTTGTCGAACATCTTGGCCGCGACGAAGAGGGCGTCATCGTGCATGCTTTCGATCTCGATGCGCTCGACCGCCGCCGCGCCGTGTGGGGCTTTTTCCGCGACCGGCGGCCAGAGCTCTATCGCTAATTAACAACGGCGTCGAAGAACGCCGCGGGAAGGAAACTGAATGCGTCCGTTGCTGGCTGGCCTTCTCTGCGCGATCTTCATCGGAATCGCGTCATGCGCGGAGGCGCCTGTCGTGAGTATCTCGTCCGGACGCGTGCAAGGCGTGGTGCAGGGAAACACGGTTGCATACCTCGGAATTCCATACGCCGCTGCGCCCACCGGAAATCTCCGGTGGCGCGCGCCAGCCCCGGCGCCGCAATGGACGGACGTGAGAGAGACAACCAGGTTCGGCGCCAATTGTCCGCAGCCAATTTTTGAAGGCGATCCCGCCCTCACAATGAGCGAGGATTGCCTTTTCTTGAATGTTTGGACGCCCCAAAATCATCGCGCCGATGCGCGTCTGCCAGTGATGGTGTGGATACACGGTGGCGCGTACATCTTCGGCTCCGGCGATATAGACGACGCCAGCGCCTTCACGCGAGACGGCGTCGTGCTCGTCAGCATCAATTATCGACTTGGCCGCTTCGGCTTTTTTGCGCATCCTGCATTAACGGCAGAAAATGCAGATAACGGTCTGCTCGGAAATTATGGCATCCTCGATCAAATCGAGGCGTTGAAATGGGTGCGCGCCAACATCGCGCAATTTGGCGGCGATCCGGACAATGTCACGATTTTCGGCGTTTCCGCGGGCGCGACATTCACAAATCTCCTAATGTATTCGCCACTGTCGGAAGGGCTTTTCCATCGCGCGATCGCGCAATCGGATCCGTTCGCGCAGCCTTGGCCATATATGGCGGTCATGAATCGCTCTGGCCAAAACGCTGAAAGCTACGGCGATGCATGGGCGCAGTCCGTGGGCGCACCGAATGCGACGCCGGCGCAATTGCGCGCCATTCCAACAGAGCGGGCGCTTGCCGATCCGAATGAAGCTAATGCCGGTGGCGTAAAGCCTATGGTTGACGGGCGTATCGTGCCGGAGCGCGGTCCGGAAGCATTCGCCGCGGGACTCGCCCATCGCGTCCCATACATCATTGGCGCCAATTCTTACGAAGGCAGCCTGACGGAAATGTACAACGCGGATGCGGCCGCGCTCGTCGCCAGCCTTGGCGCAAACGGCCCGCAGATCGTTCAGAAATATGGTCAGACCATCGCGAACAATCATCGCCTTCTCGCCGCAACCATAACCGGCGACACGTCCTTTGTTGGCCCGCGCCGCATCGCCGCGCGTTTAGCGTCGTCACACGACGTACCGACATGGGTTTATCACTTCGCCTACGTGCCTGAAGCATTGCGGGAAACGCTTCCCGGCGCACCTCATGCCAGCGAGGTGTCATTCGCGTTCGAAGACTTGGGCATGTACGAAGGCTCGCGATTCGACGCGAGGGCCGCGGATAAAGCGATGGCGCGGCAAGTTCATTCTTACTGGGTAAACTTCGCGCGCACGGGCGATCCGAATGGAGCGGGGCTTCCGAATTGGCCGCGCTTTGCGCCAAACGAAACTTTGCTTGCCTTCGAGAACGATGGAATCCGTCCGATCAACGGCTACCGCGACGATCTCTACGACTTGATCGAGCCAAGCATCATCGGCGATCGCCTCGCGGCGCATTAAACGCACGCGCTCGCCGACAATCCGCCCAGATCGATTTGTAACGTATGTACCGGAGGAGTTGGCGCATGCGTTCTTTGATCGCGAGTGTGTTTTTATTTGCACTGGCGCAGGCCGCATCGGCGCTGGAGCCAGCCGATCTCGTCGGCGCGTGGAATACGCAATGGGCGAACGCGCCCGGTGAAGCTGTCAGCGGCGGTGGTCCAATGACGATTTCACGCGATTCAAGCGAAGATGCGCTCGACGGCGTCACGCCTGCGCCAGGTATGGACGGCGTGATGAATGGCGAAGTCAGCAAAAGCGCCGATGGAAAACTTGTTTGGTCTGGGCGCTGGGCGAGCGTCTGGGCGGAAGGCGCGACCATGGGCACGTTCCGCTTCGTCTTCACCAATGCGCGCAGCTTCACCGGCGTTTGGTCCACCGATGACGGCGTGATCAACGGCGCGGCCTGGAATGGCGCGCGCGCAAACTAGTCACCGCGCCGCCTGATGCAATAACGCAATCGCTTCGTCACGCACGCGCGCGTCGCCGCACGCCAGAACTTGAAAGCGTGAGGCTGGATCGAGGAGTGCGTCGCCGTGCGCAATCGCGTGGCCGGCCCAATCCGTTAGCGATCCGCCTGCGCCTTCGATCACGGGCATTAGCGCGGCGACATCCCAGGCGCGCAGCCCACTTTCAATCACGCAATCCAAGCCGCCTTGCGCGGCCATCGCGTAAGCGTAGCAATCATAGCCATAGCGTGTGAGTTGCGCAGCGCGGCGCACATTGTCGAACGCCAAAGCTTCATCACCATGAAACAACGCCGCGTCCGTTGTTGCGATGCGCGCATCCGCCAGTCGCGCACAATCGCGCACATGCATAGGCCGCGTGCCGTCGCGCGTTGTGAAATCAGCGCCATAAGAGTGTTCGAGACTCCAGCCCACGAAACGCTCGCCGATATAAGGCTGGTCGATCACGCCGAGCACCGGTTCGCCCTCATACGCGAGCGCGATCAGCACGCCCCATGTCGGCAAGCCTGAGATGAATGCGCGGGTGCCGTCGATCGGATCGATGATCCACGTAAACCCGTCTTCAGACTTTTGCGCTTCGAATTCTTCGCCAAGAACGCCATGCGCGGGAAAGTAAGCGCCGATCAGCGCGCGCATTTTTTCTTCCGCCGCTCTATCGGCTGCCGTCACAGGATCGTAACTGTCCGTCTTTTTATTTTCGATCACGTGCGGCGCGCGGAAATAGGGGAGGATCGCAGCGCGCGCGGCGTCGGCCAAAACATCCGCGAAGGCGCGATAATCGGCGATCTTATCTTCGGACAACATGGCTAACGCTATCACGCAAAGAAAAAGGCCGCCATTGCTGGCGGCCAATTCCCCTCGCCCCCGGACGAACGCGCCTTTAGGCGGCGTCGGTCGATTCGTCTTGCAGCGCTTTAGCGAGATCCAGAAGGCGGCGGCGTGGGCGCTCGCCGAGCTTGTAGTAAGCGCGGATCAGCTCAAGCGTTTCCTTTTGGCTGAGCACATCGGCTGCGATCAGGTCGCGGTCGTTCGCCGGCGCGCCAAGCGCAGGGGCTTGCGTGGCATGCTGCAAGCCTTCGAAGAAATAATTCACCGGCACATTGAGCGCGACGCTGAGCTCATAAAGACGGCTCGCGGTCACGCGGTTCGCGCCGCATTCGTACTTTTGAATCTGCTGAAAGCGGATTCCGATGGACTCAGCCAGCTGCTGCTGCGTGAGCCCGAGGAGCCGGCGCCGGCGGCGAAGCCGCTTGCCGACATGCAGGTCGATAGAATTCGCCATGATGACGCCCTGTCTCTCTCCACCTCGCCCACCTGAGCGAGTATTTCGCGGCTAAGGGCTTTGCAGGGCGCGTGCCGCACGCTGAGCGGCGAAATGCGGCGGTTTCGGCCTCCAAATTAGGGTTTCGGGCCTTTGTGTGATCCGCCTTCGGGCGTTTTGCGCCAAATCGGGTCATTAAACATGCTGAAGGCGCGCCTGTAGAAAGCCCGCCTTCGAAAAATTCCAAGCGAAATTAAAATCACACCGCCTGTTTGGCGCGGCGCTTCCGTTCATTCGGGTCGAGAAAGGTTTTGCGGATACGGATCGCGCT
>JBEVOS010000160.1:0-13105 GCA_040507435.1 Caulobacterales bacterium
CACCTGCTGCCTAAAGCTGTCCGATGGGATGTTCAATACGAAATACTAAAAGAGGAAATTTCGGAAGAAACATCCACCTGGGGCGGAGATGTATTTATCTCAAGCGAGAACTTTGAACTCCTCGACGAACCCAGCATCCAAAAATTGCTGCGTCTATTTCCAAATTACTCTTTCAAGATATTATTTTTTTATCGCAGCTGGACACCGTTGATTTACTCAAGCTGGCAAGAATCCGTAAAACACGGAAGTGTCGAAACTTACTCAGAATATGCATTGAACCACATCGCCTTTCCGCAAGACAGCGTGGTGCTAAATTTCAGGCTTCCTATCGAGCGATGGGCAAGAGCAGTTGGCTATGATCGCATTGCAATCGCATCATATGAAACTGTAGTAGCAACTGAAGACATAAGTGCATTTGCACTAAAGTGGCTTGGAGTTAACAGGCAAACCGACCTGGCTAGCGGAGTCTATAACAAATCGCTTGATCACTTCTCAGCCGAGACAGTTCGCGTTCTTAACGAGCTAGCATTAAAAGACGGATTTACGCCTGGGCTGGGGATACTTCGAAGCTATACTGGGACCGTCAATAAAGTGAACGGACCTCCCTACAAAAAAGTTCTTGCCGAACTTATGAGGCCCTATGTTGTTTCCACTCCAAATTTAGGCGCATCCGTAGTAGCGTCAAATTTTTTCTCCGAATTTCTTGCCCAATACAGCAACATAATGATCGACTGCCCCAAAACACGAGAAAACAACCATAACGTCACGAAGTTTGAACTGAGCGTGGTCACTCAGCGCTATCTGCAGGATTCGCTCGCGAGGATGGCGATTACAGACCTGTGGCATCGAATAAGTCTTTCGCTCATATCCAAGTGCGAATCTCATAAGACGGTCTAGTATCCCTGCCAAAGTGCAACACAGCTTGTTTCGAGATTCCTTGACTTTGCATACTTCACTACCCTGGTTCCTCTCCCACAATGCGATTGAAGTCGCATCGCAGCGCTCCTGCCCGCCCTTGATCGCGCCGCACGTCGAGTCCTTCCTTACGCGCGGCTACGCAGTCATCCCAAACTCAATCTCAGGAGCGTTGTGTGATTCGCTCGTTGCACGCTTCCGCGCATTCGAGACAGCGCATGCGGGCAAGCTCGCGCCGTTTCGCGACGCGCATGGCCACTATCCGCGCCTTGTAAATCTGCATCTCGCGCTACCAGAACTCTTCTCATCTTTCGCAGAAAACCCGCAAGCGCTCGCGCTCCAAGATTTTCTTTTTGACGGCGAAACCTGCCTCTACACCTCCCTCTTCTATGAGCGCGGATCGGCGCAAGCGCTTCACCGCGATACGCCGTATTTCTGCACGCGCCCGGAATATCGCTATTTCGGTATGTGGGTCGCGCTGGAGGACGTTGACGAAGACAACGGTCCTCTCATGGTAATGGAAGGTGGGCATCTGCTCGGCGAGCTCGACCGCCCGGCGATCGCGCGAGAAATTCTTGGAGCGGGTGTTCCTATTCCCTCAAGCTCGGACGCGCTTTGGAATGCATACCAGACACGCGTGACTCAGCGCGGCGAAGCGCTCGATCTTCGTGTAAAAACCCTTCCCGTATCTAAAGGAACGACGATCCTGTGGCATCCGCAATTGCCGCATGGAGGAGCACCTATTCGCGATCCGGCACGCTCGCGTTTGTCGTTCGTGATGCACACAACGCCTGAGCACACCCCCGTCTATCACCAGCATGTTTTTTTCGCGCCGCAAGAACCTTTCCCCGAACGTGCGCCGTGGGCTTACGTGACCCAAAGCGGCCGCAAATATGCGCGCCACGCATTAGTATCCTTCAATCACGCGATAGACTACGATCCGCGCGAATTGATGGTCGCATAAGCGAGGTCAAAGCCATTCGAACTCCGCGGATAAACAACGCGAAACTTCTTTATCTTGCTTTGAAAACGCAGAATTTCGCGGGGAATTCACCGAAAAATCCGACCGGTTTATACGCGCGCTTACCATCGCCTCCCCACCACGGAGGCGCTTTTGTCCAACACCACCAATCTCACCCTCACTTTTCTCACCGCAGCGCAGGCCCATAAGCATGTCGCGGTGAATGAAAGCCTTTTGCGGCTAGATGCGCTGGTGCAAACCTGCGCGATCTCGCGCATCACCACATCACAGCCAGCTTCGCCTTCGGACGGAGAGATCTACCTTCTGCCGCCCGGAAAAACTGGCGCAGCTTGGAGCGCCATGGCGAATGGCGCGCTCGCTTACTATCGCGACGGCGTCTGGGAAGAACTGACGCCAAAGCGGGGATGGTTTGTCTTCGTCGCGGATGAATCCGTGCACGTCGTTTTCGATGGCGCCGCCTGGATCAGCGCGGCCCCTCATACGCTTGTGCAAACCTTCACCTCTTCCGGTTCGTGGACGAAACCCACCGGCGCAAAACGCGTGTTCGTGCAGGTGATCGGCGGCGGCGGGGGCGCAGGCGGCGGCGCGCGCGTTGCGGGCGGCACGGCAGCCAGCGGCGGCGGCGGCGGCGGCGCCTCGATCCTGCGTGAAGCGTGGTTTGATCCGGCGGATTTAAGCGCGACGGAAACAATCACGATCGGCGCCGGCGGTGCGGGCGGCGCCGGCGCAACCTCGAACGGTGTTGCTGGCGCGAACGGCGCGGCGGGCGGCAATTCCGAATTCGGCTCTGCGCCGCTGCTGCGCGCACACGGCGGCGGTTTCGGCGCAGGCGGACAAGTGGGCGCAAACTCTGGCGGCGGCGGCAGCGCAGGCAATTTGCAAGCGGGCGGAAACGCGTCTGGCGCAACCGCTGGCGCTGGCGGGCTTGCAGGCGGCGGCGCGGGCGGCTCCGCAGCGGCGGGCGCGTCGAACAACGTCTACGGCTGCGGCGGCAGCGGCGCTGGCGGAAATCAAACCGCAACAGCGAGCGCGGGAAATCTCGTGCTCAACGGCCCGGGCGGCGGCGGCGCGGGCGGCGGAATCTCGACCGGCGCAGCCGCGTTTGCCGGCGGCGGCGGCGGACGCTCCGGCGAATATCAAAGCGCAAATAGCGGCGGCGGCAACACGGGCGCTGCAGGCGGCGCGTACGCCGCGTCGAAACACGGCCCCGGCGGCGGCGGCGCAGGCGGCGGGGGAAACGCGGCCGGTGTTGGCGGCGCAGGCGCAGCCGGTTCAAATTACGGCGCGGGCGGCGGCGGCGGCGGCTCCGCGATCGGCGGCAATGGCGGGGCGGGCGGCGCGGGTTCCGGCGGGCGCGTCGTCGTCACGACGTTTTTCTAACGCTTGAACTCAGCCGTCTCGCTGCGTACGCAAACGCGTGAGGCGGAGAAGCGAATGAAGGGCGTTATTCTTGCGGGCGGCGCGGGCACGCGGCTCTATCCGGCGACCCGCGCCATCAGCAAACAATTGCTGCCCGTCTACGACAAACCGATGATCTATTATCCTCTGACGACGCTGATGCTCGCCGGCATTCGCGATATTCTGATTATCTCCACGCCGCGTGATACGCCGCTGTTTCAAGATGTCCTCGGCGATGGATCGCAATGGGGCATGCGCCTCAACTACGCTGTGCAAGAAAAACCAAACGGGCTCGCAGAGGCCTACATCATCGGCCGCGATTTCGTTGCGGGAGATCGCTCCGCACTTGTGCTAGGCGACAATCTTTTTTTCGGTCACGATCTCGCCAAGCGCCTGCGCGCGACAGCTCAAAAGCGCGACGGCGCCACGGTGTTCGCCTATCATGTGAGCGATCCAGAGCGTTATGGCGTCGTGTCGTTCGATGCATCGGGCCGCGCGCTCGAGATCGAAGAAAAACCGAAAGCGCCGAAATCGAACTGGGCTGTAACGGGCCTTTATTTCTACGACGGCCGCGCATCGGAAATAGCGGCGTCACTCAAACCATCGCCGCGCGGCGAATTGGAGATCACCGATCTCAATCGCGTCTATCTCGAATCCGGAGCCCTCACAGTTGAGCAACTGGGCCGTGGCTTCGCCTGGCTCGATACCGGCACGCATGACAGCTTGCATGAAGCGGCTTCCTTCATCCGAACGATGGAGCATCGCCAAGGGTTGAAGATTGCCTGCCCAGAAGAAGTCGCGCTCGTGCAAGGCTATATCGGGCCGGACGATGTCGAAAAAATCGGCAAGGCGATGGGCTCAAGCGACTATGGACGCTACCTGATCGATCTCGCACGCACGGCCCGGGGTTAACTTGAAAGATTTGCTCGTCATCGGAAGAAGCGGCCTGCTTGCGCGCGCGCTTGCCGCGCGTGGCGCTCAAACAGCAGGGCGCAAAGAAGTCGATATCTTCAATGCAGATTCCGTCGCCGCATTGATTGCAGCAGTGCGCCCAAGCGCCGTCATCAACGCCGCCGCTTACACGGCTGTCGATAAGGCCGAGGACGAAGCCGAAGCCGCGTTTGCGCTCAACCGCGACGCCGTCGCGGTCCTCGCCGCTGCTTCAGCGCACGCGCAAATTCCCTTCGTACATGTCTCAACCGATTATGTTTTCAACGGCGAGAAATCAGGCGCCTACACAGAAAGCGACGAGAAACAGCCCTTGGGCGTTTATGGCCGATCCAAGAGCGAGGGCGAGGAAGCAGCGCTGAATTCAGGCGCGCGCGCCGCCGTGCTGCGCACATCCTGGGTCTACGCGGCTGATGGCGGAAATTTCGTACGCACGATGCTGCGTCTTGCGCAGGATCGAGACGAAGTGCGCGTCGTTGCCGATCAATTCGGAAAGCCCACCCACGCAAATGATCTTGCGGACGCATGCATCGCAATGGCCGCGCTTCTGGCGGCGAAGAATGTAAATGCAGAAGGCGTTTTCCACTACGCTGGAGCGGGCGAGACATCCTGGGCGGGCTTCGCCGAAGCGATATTCGCTGAAGCCGCCATGCGAGGCATGCCGTCGGCGCGTGTTGTGAGCATCACGACCGGCGAATACCCGACCCGCGCCCGCCGCCCCGCGAACTCACGCCTCGATACCTCGAAAATTGAATCGCTCGGCGTGCCAACCCGCCCCTGGCGGGAAGCGCTCAAGCTCTGCTTCGATGCAATGCCGCTCTGAGTCAGAGCGTTAAAAACACGACGCGAAATCCCGCATTCGTTGCGGCCATGTAGAACGCGTCGCGTACCTTTGGATATGAAAACGCATACCCTTCTATAACCGTTAGCGGCGCCCCGCGTGGCGTCTCGCTCAGAAGCAATACGCAAAACTCATCTAAATATCCGTCTTCGACCATCTTGTCGGTAAACTGACGAATGCGCCCACGTTGCACATGAGCCGCAATGTAGCGCGCGAACGGCGTTCCTATCTCATTCGCCCGCGCTTGCACGTCTTCCAGCCAAAAATCCGTATGAATTGGCGTATTCCGTTCACGCATGAGGAGACGCGCCAGCGTCGTTTTCCCACGCATTGGATCGCCCCCAATCACCAGAAGAACCGGCTTCAGCGGTCTGCAATGCAAAGTGAAGCGAGCAATCGGCACATCAACGCATTCTTGCTCCCCCCAAACTTCCCGCGCAGCATAGCCTTCGAGTAAATCGTCGATGACGAGCCGGAATGTGGGCGCGCGCGTCGCGCCTGCAATTGCCGGCACGCTCACCCACGCCTTCGTGGTCAAATCCGGCAAAGCCGCGCATTCCACCACGAGGACGCCAACGGGAGTGAGGCGCTCAAGCAAAGCGGTGAATATCGCGCGCCCGTCCGCACGTTCATCGAGCGGCGCAGAATAAAAAACGAAGTCGAATTTCTCATCTGGCGGCGCCAAACGCCATTCAGCAAGCGGAGCCCTTCGTGAGGCAATCTCACGCGCGTTGGCATCCGCGCCGCAGCCGACAACACGCGCCGCGCCGCGTTCGATCATCTCGGCGCATAGGTCGCCCTCTCCGCACGCGAGATCGAGTACGCTTTTGCCGCTGAAATCCAGCGGCAGCCCCAGCCTGTTAAGCCGCGCAGCGAAATCCTCGCCGCGAGCCAAATCGCGCGCCATCGCAGCAATCCAAGGAGAAACAGCTTGAAACCCCGCGTCAATATACACGCATAGCGCGTTATTGGAATGGAGATTCTAATACTGCGAGCGTTGGCCACGCGGCGTCGCGCGCATTGACCGTCGCCTCCGCCTGCGAAACCGGCCAAGCGATCTCAAGCGCAGGATCGGACCACAACAGGCCGCCTTCCGCATCCGGCGCATAAGGCGCGCTCACTTTGTAGAGCACCTCCGCATCCGGCGTGATCGTGCAGAAACCATGCGCAAACCCGGCCGGCACATAAAGCTGCGCCCAATTCTCCGCGCTCAGCTCGACAGCGACGTGCTTGCCGAATGTGGGCGAACTCTTCCGGATATCGACCGCCACATCGAGGATCGCGCCGCGGACGACGCGCAGCATTTTCGCTTGTGCAAACGGCGGCGCTTGAAAGTGCAGCCCACGCACGACGCCGCGTGCTGCGGAATAGGAATGATTGTCCTGCACCCAATCATCGCGCACGCCATGCTCTGCAAGCGCCGCGCGATTGAACGTCTCCGAGAAAAACCCGCGATGATCGCCATGCTTTTTCGGGTGGATGATCAAAACGCCAGGCAGAGACGTGTGCTCAACAAACTCACCCGGCCCAGATTCACCCGGCATCGCGCAGCCCCAATCTTTCGCCTTTGAAACGCCCGGCGCGGATCGGCTCCCACCAATCCCGGCGCGCGAGATACCATTGGATCGTACGCCGGATGCCGCTCTCGAAACTCTCTTGCGCGCGCCACCCGAGATCTTGTTCGATCTTCGCACAATCGATCGCGTATCGCCGATCATGGCCTGGGCGGTCTGTGACAAACTCGATGAGATCGCGTCGCCGCTTCACCACGCTATCGGGCGCGAATTCATCCAGCGCATCGCAGATCGCATGCACGACATCGAGATTTTTCCGCTCGCTCCGTCCGCCAATCGCATAAGTTTCGCCGAGCGCGCCGTGCTCCAAAACACGGCGGAGCGCCGCCGCATGATCATCGACATAGAGCCAGTCGCGCACATTGCCGCCGTCGCCATAAACGGGCAGCCGCTTTCCTTCGAGCGCGTTAAGGATGATCACCGGAATGAGCTTTTCCGGAAATTGATATGGCCCGTAATTGTTCGAGCAATTCGAAACGAGAACAGGCAGGCCGTACGTGTGATGCCACGCGCGCGCAAGATGATCCGAAGCCGCCTTGCTCGCCGAATAAGGAGAGCGTGGATCATACGCCGTCGTTTCGCAAAACGCGCCGTCTTCTCCGAGCGAGCCGAAAACTTCGTCCGTCGATACATGCAGAAAACGGAACCGCGCCTTCGCTGCGGGATCGCTGATTTTATCCCAGTAAGCGAGCGCCGCTTCCAAAAGCGTGTGCGTGCCCACGATATTGGTGTTCACGAAATCGGCAGAGCCGGTGATCGAGCGATCGACATGGCTTTCGGCCGCCAAATGCATGATCGCATCCGGCTGAAATTCTGCGATCAGCGCGTCAACGCCCGCGCGATCGCAAATATCGCCCTGCACGAAGCGGTAGCGCGGATCGCTCTCGATATCCGCAAGCGATGCGAGACTGGCGGCGTATGTCAGCTTATCGAGATTGAGGATGCGCCAATCCGTTTCGCGGATCAGCGCGCGGCAAAGCGCCGACCCGATAAAACCAGCCCCGCCAGTAACCAGGACCCGCATGCGCTCGCTTATCCTCTCATTCGCCCCCGCCGGAGAGGCCATTTGGGGGCTTGCAAGTCAACCCATGAGCGGCTTGCATCTGTACGCGGGCGATCATGGACAATATTTCTTCAGGCGCGGCGGTTACGATTATCGTCGTCGCCCATAATTCGGCCCGCTATCGCGCGCGCCAAATGGCCGCGCTTGCGGCGCAAACAATCCAAATCTGGCGCCTAATCTACGTCGACAACAGCTCGCGCCCTATCGAACGCCCGTCGCAATCGGAGCTGATGGAAGGCGCGGTTTTGATCCAAAACGAAGAGAATCTCGGCTTCGCCGCCGCCAATAATCGCGCGGCCGAAACTGTGCGGACCGAATTTATCGCTTTCCTCAATCCCGACGCTTTTCCGGAACCAGATTGGCTTGAGCAATTACTTGCAGGCGCCCGGCGCCATCCAAATGCGGCGGCGTTCGCGAGCCTGCAATTGATGGATGCCGCAGACGATAAATTCGATGGCGCTGGCGATGTGATGCATGCAAGCGGCCTCTACTATCGCGCACTGCATGGAAAAACGGCTAACGGCGTCGCACTCTCCGAAGGCGGCGTGTTCAGCGCATGCGCCGCCGCCGCGCTCTACCGGACACAATGGTTTCATAAGCTCGGCGGATTTGACGAGGATTTTTTCTGCTACGGCGAAGATGTCGATCTCGGCTTTCGCTTACGGCTCGCGGGCGGCGCCACGATCCTCATTCCAGCAGCGCGCGTCCAGCATGTCGGCGGCGGCGCATCAGAATTTGCCGACTACTATGGCGCACGCAATCGCGTATGGGTGTTCCTGAAGAATATGCCTCTAGCGCTTCTTATTGCTCTATCCTTGCCGTTCATTTCATCGAACCTGATTCTGATCGCTGCTCACGGCAGAAACGGCCGGCGGCGCACACAATGGAGCGGTTTTCGCGATGGCTGCAAAAGCGCTCACGCGATGATTGCAAAACGGAATGCGATTCATCGAAACCGCGCGATCTCGACATTGAAACTTGCCGCCATGCTGACATGGTCGCCGCAAGCGCTCGTAAATTGCAGGGGAAAAATACTTGATCGTTAGGGGCGCTGTTCGCTATCGGGCGCTTCCGTCAATCCACGCAGCGGCGCTTCTTCCGGCAATGCCTGGATATCTGTGCTTCCAGGCGCCGTCTTCGCAGGCGGCGGAGCAGCAATTGTCGATGCCTGCTTCAATTCTTCAGCAAGTGGCCGCGTCGGCGGCGGCGCATCTCGCGTCAGCCAACGCGATACGCTCGGCGCCGCAAAACCGAAAAAAAGCGCAACGCCGATAACGGCGCCGACAATAAACCCATATCGGCCAGCGCTCACCTTTTTTCGCTGCGCAAAATCTAGGTCCTGCGCCTCAACGCGCTGCGGACGGAACGGACCAGGCACAACAACCGGCCGCCGATTTCTGTTGCGCGGCTGCGCCTTTTCCAGCGGTTGTGCTGTTTGAAGACGGTATTTGCTTTGAACAAACGATCCGTCCGTCATCTCGGCGTGCACGCGCCTCAAAACGTCCACATCGTCCGCAGCTTCTCCTGCGCTCACGATCACAGGCAAACTATTCCGCACAAACGGCTCTGGCGCTGACCCGCCATAGAGCAGAACGACACCTCGCGCTTTCGCGCGGTTCACGGCCGCGAGCACTTGGTCCGGATCGGTTGAAGCACGTGCGTCAAAAAGCACGCACACCATCATATGTGAGCCAAAACTCGGCGGCCGTTTACCCAACTCCGCTTCGACGACGATCGCGCCACGCTCCGGCCAAGCATGCGCAATGGCGCGGCCATACGCCGCCTCATCGGGAAAACACAGAAGAGCGACTGAATACAATGGCGCGACCCGGCCAATTAATTGTGTAGCGCTAAACTGGCTCGTCGCCGCTTACGCCGCGCAGCGCTACGTGATTGTTAGACGGGCGGCGTACCTCACGCGGAGTCTGCGCTACAGAATGAGCCGTCGTCGGCGCGGCGTTGACGACGCGCCAAGATTCAGGGCGGGACAATTGCTGCAACGCTTCGATCTTCTTCGTCATCGCCTCAGAATCCGCTTCAAGATCTTGGCGCACGTCTTCTAAGCGGCCCTCGACCATCGAGCGGTCTCGGACGTAACGCTCCTGCATACTCACGACGATATTGCGCAAGCCATCTTCGCTCGGCAGCCCGGCCTCCTGCTGCGTGACCGTCTGCGCCGCAGCTGACGATGCGCCAAGCAAAGTAGAAAGCGGATTGTCCGCGCCCGCGCCGCCAGCCTGCACGCCCTCAGCCGCGCCGATGGCTGCAACGCCGCCCAGCCCTAGCACCGCAACACTGCTGACGAGCCCGCGCGCCACGCCGATCGCGAACGCCCCCTCCTGCGAGACACGTTCCCCGATACGAGAGGCGCGCCGCAAAGGCCCGACCCGCCGCGCTTCTATCAACGAACGCCGTACGCTTCCTTCAAACGCCGCGCCGCATTCGTCACTGGAAAAAACCACTGCGCCAAGGCCGAGCACATCGGCCGCAAGCGGCGTATCATCGAACAGGCAGATGCAAACGGGCCCGCCATGCGTAAGCGCTGCTTCTACGAAAAGTGCGCTCTGCGCCGGCGCGTTTTTTGCCCACAACAAAACCATCGGCTCGCGCTTCGCGGCCGATTGTTCCGGCTTCAATTCAAAAGAAACCGCACTCCGAACGACCGCGCAAACGCCAAGCGCCGCAGCTTCGTCACGCCCGCAATGCGCGATCAAAATCTTAGACATATCGCCCCGTCCGCAATGCGAAGCCCCCGCCCCGATGTACCGCGAACCCGTAAAGCAACGCTTTACCATGAATGACGTGCGCCGCTAACCGGCAAAACGACTCACCGCGTGATCAGCGCACGAAAGAAGGCTAAGCCTCACCGCAAGACAAAGCCAGTGTCAGAACGGCGGATGACTTTGAGCAACGGTGCGATCGTTTCCCCAGAAAAGTCAGTTCGTTTCGGCGCCTACGCCATCGCGACGTTCTTCGTTCTCGCCGCCCCCATTTCAGTCGTCGGCGCGCTCGGACTCGCAGCTTTTCAAGGACTTGCGGGCCTCCTCGGCGCGCCTTGGCGCAGCTTCAAAACCATATCGGCGCCGGCGTGGATATTCACAGGCATGCTGCTGACGTTCGCAATCTGGGCGGCAGGATCGGCGCTTTGGTCGCAAACGCCGAGCAATCCACAAGGTCTGAAGCTAATCGCAGGCGTCGCGCTCGGGCTTCTTTTTGTTGCTGGCGCCGGAAAAGACGCCGCTGCGCGACGCCTTGTGCGCGCCTCGACGGCAGGTTTCGCCATCGTGCTCGTCGCTTTACTGGCGGCCGAAGCAATAGGCTCCATGCCAGTGAACCGCCTTGTCTCGCCGCACGAGGCGGACCTCGGAATCATCATGCGGAACCCGAGCCGCGGCGCATCGGTGCTGATGGTCGTGATCTGGGGCGTCGTCGCAGCTCTAGCGGGCGGGCGGACGCATGAGCGCCTCGCGTGGATGTTCATTCTGCTCGGCGCCGGCTTCATCTCGCTCCAATTCAGCATGGCGGCGAACACAATCGCGTTCGGCGCTGGCGCGCTAGCTTACATCGCTGCCTTCATCGCCCCCCGTTTTTCGATCGTGACCGCTGCAACCGGGATCGCCGCTTGGCTTGTCGCCGCCCCTTTCGCCATTCCATTTCTTCTTTCACTTCCGCAACTTCAAAACGGCCTGCCTGCCTCCTGGCAAATTCGCGCCAACATCTGGAACTACGTGATCACGCAAATCGCGGAGCGGCCCATCATCGGTTGGGGGCTCGACGAATCCCGCCATCACAGCCAGCCGGCGGAAGCGGCCGGCATAACGTTCCCGCAGGTTCCGCTTCATCCGCACAGCGCCAGCCTCCAAATCTGGTACGAAACCGGCGCCATCGGCGCGCTTCTGGCGGCGGCGGCGCTAGTCACTGGCGGCGTGCTGCTGGCGCGCGCCAAACTCGATCGGCAAATCTCGGCGGGCGCCTGCGCAGCAATGGTCTCATGCAGTGTCATTTCGAACGTCAGCTACGGGGCCTGGCAGGAATGGTGGATCGCCGCGCTCTTCACCGCCGCCGCAACAGTCACGGCTGCACGCCGCTAGGCGCGAGCTTCGGCTCCATCCGCAGCAATTCGGCGAGCGCGAGGAACACGTGATAAAGCGTTGACGCCGGCACGGCCTTTGACGCTGCACGTCCTTCTGCATCGAAATGATCGATCCACGAGCCGCGTGGATCCACCGCGAGAAAACGGTCGAGCAGAATCCGCGCCGCGCTCGTCACCGCCGGCACAGGATCATGTCCCCCGAGCTCGAACAGCGCCAAATGTCCTTTGATCCGCTCGCAATTCGGCCAAGTGCGTGACGAGCCGTCTGTCACGCCACCCGCTTCGCTCACCTGCATGTACGTGAACTGCGAGGTGGGATCGACGCCGTTGCTCTCGGCGAATTCGACCAACGCGCGCACGTCCGCGTGCATGTCGTCGCGCGCAAGGTTCTGGTACTGCGCCAAAATCCAAGCCCACTCGAACTGATGCCCTGGCTCGATCTTTTCATTCGCATGCGGCGCCCGCTTGAGGTCGTTCGTGAACGTCTCAGCGAGTGTTTTGCCGTTGAAGAAATTACGGCGAAACAGCCCGACGATCTCCCGCGCAGTATCTAGAAAACGCTCATCCCCGCTCGCCTCGAATGCGGCGAGGCAAGCTTCGGTAAGGTGCATGTGCGGATTCTGATCGCGGGGCCCTTTCATCGGCCGGATATGCATGAAGCCTTCGCCGTCATCCGGACGCATATGCTTATCGATGAAATCAAGCGTCTTATGAGCGTAGACAAGCGCTTCGCGATCGCCGCTCGCACGGTAGCGCCAAGCCAGCGCAAAAAGCACGAAGGCGAGATCGTAAAGATCGGCGGTGGAATCGATCACAACGCCATCGGGGGATAGCCGCTTCGCCCAGCCGTCATCCGGCCCAAGCCATGCCTTATCGATCAGATAATCGTAGCCGTAGCCCGACAGTTCGAGCCCGTCTTTCCACCCGAGCAGGGCGCCGTGCGAAAAAGAGTAAATCTGCCGGCACGTCACCCGCGTGCGCTTGAAAGGAACGTCCGTCGGCCGTCCGGCGAGATCCAGTTCTTCGAAGAACCCGCCGCGCGTCCGGTCAACGCCGGCATTGCCCCAAAACGGCAACGCGGCGTCGAACATCCAAGAACGGACTTCGGCAAACGGCGGCATGCGGACTCCCTGACGCGGAACAGATTCTGCAGTAAATGCGCCACCCGAACGGATGGCGCCGAATGGCGATTTTGCGCATTATTCTCTAGGTGAATTTAGGACGGACGGCTGATTAATCGCAAAATGAAACAGCGCATCATACCAGCCATCATGTCCGGCGGCGCAGGAAC
>JBEVOS010000178.1:0-9003 GCA_040507435.1 Caulobacterales bacterium
GCGTCGCCGCATCGATGCCGTCATCGCCGCCGTCGATCGTGATCGTCTTCGGCCCATCCGGCAACGTGAACGTGAACGTCTGCATGCCGGTAAAGAGATCGCCTGCTTCGGCGACAGCGCCCGTCTCGAACGAACGCGCGTAAACCCCAGCGCGCAGCCCACCTTCATATCCGCCTGCTGGCGCGCGGCCCGCTTCAAGATTAACTGCGCGCCCGCTGATCGCGAGACTGCTCACCGAAACGCCATCGCCTGTGTAAATCGAAAACCCACCGTCCTCGCCGTCCGTCCAGGTTTCGACGCCCGCGGAAATGCCTTGCTCGTGCAGCAATTGCGTAAGCCGCTCCGCGAGATCGTCGAGCATGCCTTGCTCGCTCGTTTCGCCGTCGCGCACACGCCACGCTTCCAAATCTTCAGACCGCCATCCGGTTGTGATCGCGATCTGGCGCCCGTCTTCGGTCTTGAGCGTCAGCACCGCCTCGCCCGCCGCCTTCAGCGCCTTTTCGATATTGTTCGTGTCGCCCGCCGAGATCATCGGCTTCGATTTCATTTCCCACGCGGACGCAGGCGCGGATGTATAAGGCGCGCCCGCGCCGAGATAGCCCGTGCCCAACAAAGGCCCAATCGGATTGTCGGTCGCATCAGGGCGCGTCAGCCACACCGGCTGGCCCGCCGCGCCATCCGTATCTTCAAGCTTGATCAGCGCCGAATTGTTGAGCGAAGAGCCAAGCACGTAGAACGCGGGTTTCGTCGCGGGCGTTTCGAACGACACGGTCTCGCCGGCGTTCACATCGATCTTAAGCGCCCATTGCCCAAGCCCGGTATAAGCGCGCTCGACCGTCGTGCTGCCGACTTTCACCGTCTGCGTTTTAGGCGCTTGGTTCACAGCTTCGACGCGCGTCGCAGCGCCAGCCGCGGTCAGCTTTTGATTGATGAACTTCACCACCTGCCCAAGCGAGCGCGGCAGCGAGCCCATCTGCGCAAGATCGATCGAGATGCGCCGCTCCGTTCCGCCAACGCTCTTCGCAACAATGTCGAACTTCGCATCGCTCGCGAGGCCAGGAATCGTGCTCGTCAACGAACCGCGCACGATCATCCCGGTGACGTAATCGCTCGTAACCTTCGATATGCCGAGCTTCGTTGTCGCCTCATCGACGCGATCGCCTTGCGCGACCCGCACGCCGTCGAGCGTTGCATCGCTGATATAGGTCTGCATCTCCGAAAGCCCGCGCGCGAACGCCGCTTGAGTCTTCGCAAGTTGCGAGGCGGTGATATCGGTCGCTTCAGCGAGATCAGCAAGCGATGCGAGCGTTTTGATGCCCTGATACATCGCAAACAGCTGACGATAATCGTCGTCCATCGAGACGCCGGAATAAAGCGCCGCCTTCGGATCGAAGAAAGCTTTACCCGCAAGAGCAGCTGTCGCGAGGGCGCCGTCGGACGGCGTATACCCGGGCGTCCAGGGCGGCGTTGGCGCATTCGGATCAGACCCCACCGAAACCGTATCGGTGACGCCGATGCCGGCCTTGGCGCTCGCCCATGCTGTCAGCACGCTGGCGTCTACGCCCGTGAAGGTCGTGGACGACGACGGTCCGAAAAGAGACAGGGCGACAGAACTGCTGACCATGGCCGGTCAGCTTCGCAAGACGAGGTAAAGAACCGATGACCGCAGACGGCGGCTTAGCTCCGAAACCAGCCCGTAAGATGCGGTTCCGCCAATAATTTTGGCCAAAGCTGGATGCCCTGCCAAAGCGCCAGCGCCACAACGAGACACCCCACCATAGCCATCAGCGTCCGCGCTGGAACGATCTTGGTGATGAACCCTGCGAGGGGCGCCGCAATCAAGCCGCCGATAACAAGGCCGGCGAGCGCCGCGCCAATGCCATGCCAGCCGCCCTCCACTTCCCAGCGGCCAGTGACGAGCGCCCATACGAACGTCGCCGAGATCGCCAACGTAACGAGAAACTCAGTGGCGTTGACCGTACCGATCACATAGCGCGGCGTGTGACCGCGCCCCATCAGTGTCGACGCCACCACCGGGCCCCACCCGCCGCCGCCGCTCGCGTCGAGAAAACCGCCGATCAATCCAAGCGGCGCGGCAAAGCGCACATTCGGCGGCGCCTCTTTCAGCCCACGCACTGCGCGCGTCAGAATGAGCCCGCCGAGCACTGCGAGATAAAGAATGACGACCGCCTTCATCAACGTCGGATCAATACCCGTCAGCAAATAAGCGCCAGCGACGCCGCCAGCGATGCCCGCGGGCGCAAGCCGCAGGAACAAGCCCCAATCGACATTGCGATGCGCCATATGGCTTGCGCCGGAAGCGGCAGTCGTTGCGCACTCAGCGGCGTGGATCATCGCGCTCGCTTGCGCGGGCGGCACGCCAAAAGCGAGCAAAGTGGTTGATGAAATGACGCCATACGCCATCCCAAGCGCGCCATCGACCAGCTGCGCGATGAAACCGACGCCCAGGAAAAGCAGGAAGCCTTCCAAGAGCGGGTTCGAAGATCCCGAAAATAAATCCATGACTTAGAAGGTAAGCCTGCGCGCCACGGGCGCTGTGCGGTGAATGCCGCACTCGCTTTTTCCCGATCCCGCCCAACGGCCGGCGCGCGCATCCGTTCCTTCAGCAGGAGACGTGCACGGCCAGCAGCCGATACTGGGATAGCCTTCCGCGACGAGCGGATGCGGCGGCAAATCGTGCTCCTTCATATAGGCGGCGATCTCCGCTGGCCCCCAACTCACGAGCGGGTTGATTTTGTAATGAATGCCATCGTGATCGACGACCGGCAGATGCGCGCGAATAGCGCCATGATGGCGCTTACGGCCTGAAATCCACGCCTTGTAGGGCGCAAGCACGCGCTCATTCGGCTCTACTTTGCGCAGCTCGCAGCACGCGTCCGGATCATCCTTCCAAAGCACGCCCTTGGGGTCGATCGCCTTCACGACGTCCGGATTGGGCTTGGCGATCGTCACATTCGTCAGCCCAAGCTTTGCGACAACCTCGTCCTTGTAGTCGAGCGTCTGCGCGAAATGCTTATCGGTATCGATGAAGATGACCGGAATGTTCTTATCGATCTGCGCCGCAAGATGCAGAAGCACGATCGATTCCGCCCCGAACGAAGAGACCAGCGCGATATCCTCACCGAACTCACTTAGCGCGCGCCGCAGAATTTCGCTCGGATGCTTGCCTTCCAGCTCTGCGGAAAGCTGCGCAGCATGCGCTTCGCGGGCATCTTCCGTTTCAAGCGTTAAAACCGCGGCCGCCATTATGCTTTCTCCGCGCGCGCCGCGCGCAGGCCGTAAACCGGCCGGCGGCCGTCAGCAGCCGCTTGATAAGAGATCGAAAACGATTTCGCCGCGCGTTCGTAATCCGCGATGGGATCGGCGCCGCGCAACGTGAATGAATTGAACCCGCAACGCAGCATGAAGAAGATCAAATCGGGGATCACATCGCCAGCAGCGCGCAACTCGCCCTTGAAACCATAGCGCTCGCGCGCCAGCCGCGCCGTCGAAAAACCGCGCCCATCCCGAAACGCTGGAAAAGCAACCGCGATCAGTTCGAAACGGTGAATGTCTTCGGCGACGTCTTCGATCTCTTCGCCCGGCGCGATCAGCACGCCAAGCCGAAGGTCATTGCGTTTCAACAGCGCCTCGCGCTCCGCCTTGAAGCGGGTGAGCGAAACGACGATCGCGCCCTCTTCCGGGCCGTCATCGCCATCCGCCAGAAAGACCCACGGATCATTTTCGACGACCACGCCATCCTTCACGATAACGCCGGAAATCGCCGTCGGCCCAGCGCCCGGTTTCGGCGCATGCTTCTTGACCTGCTCACGCGCCATAGAGCGCCTCCTCGAACGGCTTGGAGCCGACGCGCTCAAACGCATCGATAAAGCGTTCGCCGTCGCTCGTCCGCACATCGAGATATTTAGTGACGAGCCGCTCGATTGCATCGGGGATCGCCTCAGCCGGCATCCCCTTGCCCGCAATCTTCCCAAGGCGTGCATTTTCATCCGCACGCCCGCCGAGCAGGATTTGGTAATATTCCTCGCCGTGCCGGTCGACGCCAAGAATGCCAACATGCCCGACATGGTGGTGCCCGCACGCATTGATGCAGCCGGAAATCTTGATTTTCAGCTCGCCGATATTTTCCTGCGCATCGAGATCGGCGAACTTTTCCGAAATCGCCTGCGCCACCGGGATCGCGCGCGCGTTCGCGAGATCGCAATAATCGAGGCCAGGGCACGCGATAATGTCGGACACCAAGCCGTAATTCGGCGTCGCGAGATCATGCTTGCCGAGTTCGTTCCAGACAGCGAAAAGGTCGTCCTTCTTCACATGCGCGAACACGAGATTCTGTTCATGCGTCACGCGCAATTCGTCGAATGAATAAAGCTTGGCGAGATCGGCTACGAAATCCATTTGATCCGCCGTCGCATCGCCGGGCACGCCGCCGATCGGCTTCAAGCTGATCGTCATGCTCGCATAGCCTGGCGTACGATGCGGATGAACGTTCGTACGCGCCCAACGCGCAAACGCTTTGTTGTCCGCCTTCGCCTGCTCGTAGGCCGCGCTTTGCGCCGGGAGCGTCTCGAATGCAGGGGCAGCGAAATAAGCGCGGATGCGCGCGACTTCCTCATCAGGAAGCTTCAGCACGCTGTCTTTGATGAACGCCCATTCCTCTTCGACTTCGCGTTTATACTGCTCAGGCCCCATCTGCTTGACGAGTATTTTGATGCGCGCCTTGAACTTGTCGTCGCGGCGGCCATAGCGGTTATAAACCCGCAGACACGCTTCAAGATACGAGAGCAAATCTTCGCCCGGCAGATCGGTTTTAATCGCATGGCCGATAAACGGCGTGCGTCCCATCCCGCCGCCCACATAAATCGTAAACGCAGGCTTGCCGTCCCCGCCCTTCTTGATGTGAACGCCGATGTCGTGGACTTGCACCGCCGCGCGATCATGCTCCGCGCCCGTCACCGCGATTTTGAATTTGCGCGGCAACATCATGAATTCAGGATGGAACGTCGACCATTGCCGGATCACTTCCGACCATACGCGCGGATCATCGACTTCATCAGCCGCCGCGCCCGCAAAATGATCCGCCGTCACATTGCGGATGCAATCGCCAGACGTTTGAATCGCGTGCATCTCCACATCAGCCAACTCCGACAAAATCTTCGGAACATCGCCCAGATGCGGCCAATTATATTGGATGTTCTGACGCGTGGTGAAATGCCCGTAATCGCGATCATACGTGCGCGCGATATGCGCGAGCTTATGCAACTTGTCGGAATCGAGCGTCCCATAGGGAATCGCCACGCGCAGCATGTAGGCGTGGATCTGTAGATAAAGCCCGTTCTTCAGCCGGATCGGCTTGAACTGATCTTCCGTGATCTCGCCGTTGAGCCGGCGCTCAACCTGTTGGGTGAACTCCGCAACGCGTTCGCGCACCAAGGTCTCGTCGAATTCGTCGTAGCGATACATTATGCCGCCTCTGCGATCTTAAGATCGCGCTTCCCTTGTTCAAAAATCATCAGCCAGTTTGCTTTCCGAACTGCGGATGGATCGTCGGCCCGCGCGCACGGATATTTTCGCGCATTGCCTCGCGCGCGACTGGAACGCCACGCGCCTCCATCCCGATGAGATACGCGCCGACGACCTGCGTTTCTTGCTTCTTCGCCGAAGCCAGCGCCTCGGCGCAAGCGTCGTCATCCATCAGCGCAGCTTCGTTGATGTCGCGCGACCACGCTGCAGTCGCCGTCCAATAGACGACATCGCCCGTGCGCAAATCGGATGCGGTGAGGGCTTTCAATGCGCGTTCTCCAAAATCGTCTGCACCTGTGTTTGCGACGCTGTCTGCGCGACTTCGCCAATAATCAAAATCGCCGGGCCGAAAATTTCACCTTCGATCATGAGCGCGCCGAGCCGTTCGAGCGGACCCGCCGCGCGTTTCATCTTCAGCGTTGTGCCATTCTCGACCACCAGCACCGGCGTTGAAGGCGCCCGCCCCGCTTCGATCAAATTGCGCGCGATGATCGGCGCGGTGTCGACGCCCATGTAAACCACAACAGTATGCTTCGCCGCCGCGAGCGCGCGCCAATCGAGATCGGGCGCTTGGCCGTTCTTGGCGTGGCCGGTCACGAACGTCACCGCCTGCGCGTGATCGCGATGCGTCAATGGCACGCCGGCTTCCGCCGCGCATCCAAGCGCCGCCGTCACGCCCGGCACCACGAACGCCGAAACGCCCGCCGCCTTCAGCGCCTCAAGTTCTTCACCGCCCCGTCCAAAAATAAAAGGATCGCCGCCCTTTAGACGCACGACGCGCTTACCCGCGCGCGCCGCCGCAATCATCTGCGCTTCGATCTCCCGCTGCGGCACGGAATGATCGCCCTTCGTCTTGCCGACGAATACGCGCTGCGCATCGCGCCGGACGAGATCAAGAATACGCGCATCGACCAGCTTGTCATGAAACACGACATCCGCATCCTGCATCACGCGCAATGCTTTCAGCGTCAGCAAGTCCGGATCGCCTGGCCCAGCGCCAACAAGATGCACCATGCCGGGAGCGCGTCCATCGCCGCGCAGCACATCCTCCGCTGCGCGCTCCGCCGCTGCATGATCGCCGGTCAGCGCATATGCGCCCGCGCTTCCACGCAAAATACTTTCCCACGCGCGCCGCCGCGCATCGATCTGCGGCCTGCGCGCAACCACGCGATTGCGAATGCCTTGCGCAAACGCCGCGAGATTTTCATAAGCCGCCGGAATGAGCGCCTCGATCTTCGCCCGAAGATCCCGCGCTAAAGTTGGTGAGCCGCCGCTTGTTGAAACGCCGATCACCAGCGCGCCGCGATCCACGATCGCCGGCGTGAAGAAGTCCGAGAGTTTCGGCATGTCGACGACATTGACCGGAACGCCCGCCGCCCGCGCCGCCCGCCAGGCGTCGGTCCGCAGGTCTGGATCCTCCGTCGCGATGAATACGAGCGCCGCGCCGGAGAGCGCCTCCGCCGAAGGCGCTTCCGTCAACCGTTCCAGCGCCCCCGGGCTCGCCTCGAACAAGCGCGCCTTCGCCTCGGCGGCTTCGCCCGCGCCGATGATGACGACACGCCGCCCCTCAAGGGGGAAGAAGGCGGGAAAGGACTGCATGCGGATGTCTTGGACCTTAGACCCTACAGATAAGCAACCGGCCTCCCCCTCGCTCACCCAATTTCATGAAGGAGACGTAAGCGGAGCTTAAGTATCGTTTGCAGGTGCGAAGGTCACGCCTCCGTTTGTAGCGCATTTCGCCTAACGGGTGTAATTTGCCGCAGGCGTGGCGGCCGCCGGCCCCTGCGCCGCCCAGCCTTTACCTCGTCAGCCCTGCCTCAAACCATCCGGAGCGAGCCCATGCCGATCAAGGAAACGAACGGAGCCCCAACCGTCACCGATTTTGCCACGCTGATTTTCGCGACCCCTGGCTTTCACGTAAGCCAAAAACTCGCGCTCGAAGCCGCCCGCTTTTCGGCGCAACGCATGCGCGCTTTTGCAGATCAGGTTGAGACGCTCGCATCCTGCAAAAATCCCGGCGATCTGATGAGCGCGCAAACCAAATACATCAAACAGCTCAGCCAAGATCTCGTCGCGGAGTCACAAACCATGCGCGACATCATCGCAACGCCTGCGAGCGCGGCTTAGCTCGAGGTCTGCGTTTGGCCGAAGATGGTCGCTGGTAACAATGTGGGGTGGGGCGTTTGCCCGCCGCGTTCACGTCATGCCTCGCAACAGCGCCTCCAGCTGCGCGAACTGCTCGGGCAGGCCTTCCGCCGAACCGGCGAGCGCTTCGTCGAGCGCCTCCTTGCTGGGGTAAAGTTCGCGAAACGTCACTAGCGTCATGCCGGCGCTTTCTTCGAAAGTTACCGTCGTCACCGCGCCCTGGCCGCTTTCTTCGTTCGTCCAGACCAACCGCGTGGGCGGCGTCACTTCGAGATATGTGCCGAAAAACGCCATCGGCTCCTCGCTGGCGGGATGGCGGAACACTAGGCGGTACGAGCCGCCAACGCGCACGTCCATCTCGCAGGACAGCAGCATCGGGCCCATATCCTTGGGTACCCACCAGCGCCGGAACAATTCTGGATTACTCCACGCTTCGAACACGATGCGCGCCGGGGCATTGAAGGAGCGCGTGGCGATGAATTGGCGCTCGGAAATGCGTTCAATCGTTGTTGTGCCGTTTCTGTCTTCGGCCATTTGCTTGTTCCGTGCGTTTCAAGTCCTCGACAATCTCGTCCAGCGCATCGAAGCGCGCGCTCCACAGCTGGCGATGCCGCGCGATCCATGCGGCTTCTTCGTCCAGCGCGCGCACACCGAGCTTGCACGTGCGCACCCGCCCGACCTTATCCGTTCTGACCAAACCCGCTCGCTCCAACACGCCCACATGCTTCTTCATGCCCGTCAAGCTCATCTGGAACTTTTCGGCCAAGTCGGTGATCGACGCGTCGGCGCGCCCAAGTTGGACGAGCACGCCGCGCCGCGTGGCGTCCGACAAAGCCGCGAACGAGGCGTCGAGGCGGGCGTCGCAATACTGAACCATATGGTGCAGTATGTAGCCGTTTGTCAGCCAGGCGCGCAAGTGGAAGTCAACCGAGACTCCAATATCAGCGAAGGGGCCCGTATTCGGCCGCATTGCAGTCGGCGACATTGGAGCGACTGCGCGACCCGTAGGTTCCCGTCCTTCGAACGATCGAGCGGCAGCCATGTTGGGGGATTCTGAACGGCGGCCTACGGCGAAAACGGACATGAAAAAGCGGGGATAGAGTCCAACTTATCCGACACCTCCGAACCTGTGCTCATAATGCGTTGTCCCTTGCAGGGGAGTTTCTAAAGCATGCCGGGAAATCGATGAAACGGGACAGACGAGCGTGAAAGGCGTTTGGAAGACCGGGCCGCGCGGTTGAGCGGAGTTCGGGAATAAAAGCGCCGACTGCCTCTGGGGACGTGAAACCAGAGGGTCTAGGGCATGGCAGCCCT
>JBEVOS010000194.1:0-17516 GCA_040507435.1 Caulobacterales bacterium
AAGCTCATCGCGGCGATAGCGGAAAAGCTCAGCAGGGCGCCCGCCCGCGCTCGTATCGAATTGTCCCGCGCCTTCCACCAAATTTGTGCGCTCGAGCACGCGGCGGAAATTTTGTTTGTGCACTTCGAAACCGGAAATCGATTCCGTGATCTTCTGCAGGTGAAACAGCGTGAACAAATCCGCCGTGAGTTCGAAAATGACCGGGCGATATTTGATCTTCGCGCGCAGCCGTCCCATCGCAGTCGCGAGAATGCGCCGGTGGTCGGACGCCATCGGCTCGCCCAATCCCGGCGCCAGCGGTTCCGGCGCAACTTCCGGCGCGGCTTCATCCGTAAAACGTGCGCGGTCGCGCGCAGCCTCGGGCGCAAGCCCAGATTCGTATAGCAACTCGTATCGCTCAAGCGCGCGTTCTTCGTTCCATCCTGCGCCATCGAGCGCGAAGGCCAGCCGCGCGCGCCGCATCCGCTCTTTCGATCTATCCGCCCATACCCGCAAACGCGGCGCGATCTCCGCATCGATCACTTTGGGCCGCCCGCCGCGCCAATCTTCCCACGGAAAATACGAATACCAATCGCGCCACATCGCATCGGGCCGGTCGAGATCTTCCCGTACCGGCGTCAGCGCGAGATACCCGATGGAAACCACACGGTCCGCGGCAGGCTGCGCCAGCGGCGCTTCACGCCCGCGATCGCCGAATGTGTAAAGCTGCTCGACATACCCGATGTTGAAGCCGGTCTGCTCACGCACCCATGCGCGCAAGCTGAGCTCCAGCGTGCGGTCGCCCACTGGATCGAACGGCCCGAACGGCAGCGCCGTCAATCCGCTCTGCGGATCGCGCGTCACCAGCACGAAAGGCGCATCCTCCGTAACGGCGACGATCACCGCGGAAAGTCCGATGACGACGCGCGGCGGAGTCATGTGTGCGATGACACAAGCTCAAACGGCTCAGCTTCGCCAATCTCTTCCCACGAACGGCCAGGGCCGATCGTCTCGATCGCGCGGATCATGCGTCCATTGCGGCCAAGATGCGCGTCCGCGAGCGCGATGATGCGCTTGTTCGGCCAAGCGGAGATTGACGATGTGCGCAGCGCCCACGCGATCACTTCTTCGTCGGCGCGCGGGTTGTGCACGCAGGCTGTGACGAAGGCCGTCGCCGTCGAACGCGAAATGCCGGCATAGCAATGAATCAGAATTGGCGCGGCGGCGCGGTCCCATTGTTCGACGAAGCCGATCAGCTCTTCGATCTGCTGATGCGCCGGCGCGTTCCAGCCGGAATGCTCTTCGTTGATGTCGTGCATCGACAGCGCGAGATGATGCGGCACGCCGTGATTTTTTGGAAAGTTCGAATTGGGATCGAGCAGGCTGACCAGCCGGCTCGGGCCCCGCGTGCGCGCAACTTCGGGAACTTTGGAAAGTGAACAAACGAGTATGGTCATGCGGGCGCCCCTGCGAGCGCGTTATAGCGAAGGAGGAAAAGTTTCTGCACCCGTTCGGTCGGCAGCGGAACGACGTCATATTTTGTCCCGCGCGGCGGCGCGCCAAAAAATTTGAGCGCCTCGGTGCGTGTGAACCCGGCAAGCTCCGTCGCCTCGAAAAACGCGCAGATAAGATCGGCCCGCTTGATCACGGCCTTCACCGGGGCAGGGAGCGAGGCGGGCAAGCCGAAGCGAAGATGCACCGCCGCTTCCAGCTTTTGCTCGAATGCGCGGTAGTCGAGCCCAAGCGCGGCTTTGAACGGCGAGATCATGTCGCCGATCACATACTCAGCAGCATCGTGCAGCAGCGCCGCCAAGCGCCATTGCTTCTGCCAGTCAGGACAAAGATCGCTGACGATCTGCTCGACGAGCAACGAATGTTGCGCAACCGAAAAGGCGTGCGTCCCCTTGGTTTGACCGTTCCAGCGCGCCACCCGCGCCAGGCCATGGGCGATATCCTCGATTTCGATGTCGAGCGGCGAGGGATCCAACAGATCGAGCCGCCGCCCGGAGAGCATGCGTTGCCAGGCACGCGGTGCGCTGGCGGCTTTAGGTTTGGGCGATGCAGGCAATGTGTCACCGGGCAGTTTGATGAGAACAAAATAGCATCAAAGCGCCGCAAGTGGAGGGGCCCGCGATGCAAATCCTCTCAGGCCTCGCCGCCGGGGCACGGACGGCCAAAAGTCGCAATTGCAGCCGACCGGGTTTGCACGCCGCCTGCGGAGGCGCAAAAAAGCCGCGAGCCTCCGCACCACATGGCCGCGCCGGGCGCACGGAGATTCAATGACGCCTTCCGCCCGCCGAACCGATCTCGATTGGTTGCGGATCATCGCTTTTGGCCTGCTGATTTTTTATCACGTTGGCCTGTTCTACGTGCCGTGGACTTGGCACGTGAACACGGACTCGCCGATCGTCGCGCTCGAACCGCTTCTGATGCTGCTCAATCCGTGGCGGCTGATGTTGCTGTTTCTGATTTCCGGCGTCGCGACACGCTTCATGTTCGACAAGATGAAGACCGGAGATTTTCTCAAGAATCGGATGAACCGCCTGTTCTGGCCGCTTCTGTTTGGCGTCTTCGTGATCGTGCCGCCGCAAGTCTATTACGAAATGGCTGAGAAACTCGGCTATTCCGGATCGGGATGGGATTTCTACGCGCGCTACGTTACGGGCGATTGGGAAGGCACGGCGGCGCGTTGGGCGGTGACGCCAAGCTATAACCACCTATGGTTCGTCGCTTACCTGATTGCGTACACATTGCTCATCGTGCCGCTTTCAGCGGTGTTGAAACGCATGAGCGCGTTCGTTGCGCCGATGGCGTCGCCGCTCGCACTGATGATCGGGCCGGCGCTTTATCTGATCGTCGCCAATGTCTGGCTGAAAGACTTTTTCCAGGGCGGGCCGCGCGGCTTGCCGATCGCTTGGTATGCGCATTTTGAATATTTCGCCGCTTTCCTGTTCGGCTACGCGATCGCGAAGTACGACGTTTTCTTCGACGCATGCCTGAAATATCGGAAACTTGCAGTGGGCGCTGCGTTCGCGAGCTGGGGCGGGCTGATGGCTGGCGGCGCGGCGTTCTACGCGGCGGGCCAGTCGCTGCCGGAATGGGCAAAAGCAATCAGCCATATCCTTCACGCCATCCAAGCTTGGGGCGCGATCGTTGCGCTGATCGGTTTCGCGCAAATTTTCTTGAAGAAGGACGGGCCGGTTCGCCGTTATCTCACGGACGCGATCTTCGCGTACTATATCGTGCACCAAACCGTGATCGTCGTTGCCGGCTACTATATCGACCAACTGACATGGCCGATTTGGATTGAAGCGCTTCTTGTAATCTCGATTACCCTTCTTGCATGTTATGCGAGCTATGAAATTGCGCGGCGTGTCGCGTGGCTGCGCCCGCTTTTTGGCTTGAAGCCGAAATCGGCGCAGGATGGCGATAAGCCTATTGAAGCACAGCGCGCGGGGGCCACTTAGATTTTGTCGGCGATAACGCCGGTGGAAAGCGAGACGCTATGTTTTTCGCATGGTTTGCCATTGCGGTGCTCGTAGTTGGCCTGCTCACATGGTTGGGCGCCGCGATTTCGAAACGCGCGCCGGGCACGAACTGGCAGGCGAACGAAGACCGCCCAATTCTCCCCGGCGATCACTAAGGCGCGTTAGCCATCTATGACTTGCGTTCGCGGCGCAAACGCCGCTTTACTGCAAGCAAGGAGTATTCGTCGTGATCGTCAGACGCGCCAATAGCCGCGACGCTGAGACGATCGTGCGGTTGGCCCACGCCAACGCGCGCGAGACAGGCACGATGACCGCGTTGGATGTCGATCGGCTCCGTGCGCACGCCTTCACCCAGAACCCGCTCATTGAATGTTACTTGGCCGAGGAGCGCCCCGGCCGCCCGGCGGGCCACGCCATTCTCTCGAAGGGCTACGATCTGCGGCGTGCGGCTGCGACTTTGGTGGTCGGCGATCTTTACGTTGCGCCGGAATTCCGCCGGGGCGGCACGGCGCGTTTGCTGATCTCTGCAATCGCCAAGAGGGCGATGGAGCTTGGCTCCAGGGAGATTCGCATTACGACAGGCGTTGACGATGCAATCGCTCGTAAATTCTTTTCGGCTATTGGTGCGCAGGAAAGTCAGGGCGTGTTGTTCCTGATGAGCGGGGACAGCATCGAGTGGCTGGCCACGGAAACGCGGTAACTTCAGGATAAGAGGCGTGCTTGAACGGCGTTGAGGGGAACGCGCGCGCCGCGCAGTTTATCATCAATGGCAGATTTCTCGCCAAACCGCTCACGGGCGTCACCCGTGTTGGGCGCGAATTGCTGCGCGCGCTTGTCGATGAGATCGATACGCAAGGCGGTGGCAATCTGAGACTCGCAATGCCGCAAGGCGGCGTGCGCGTTTGGGACCAAAACAAATCTATCCCACTAGGTCCCGGCTGGGGCGATAATATCGGCGAACAATTCGTGATGCCGTTTTATTACCCGAGCCAAACGATTGTAGGCTTCTGCAACACAGCGCCGTTTCTTGCGCGCCGCGCAATCATCTGGATTCACGATTCCCACGTCTTCGATGCGCCGGATACGTTTTCGCCCATGTACCGGCGCTGGCACCAAGCGGTCTTTCGCGTTTCGCTGATGCGCCGGTTCGACATCGTCACGGTGTCGGAATTCTCGCGCGAGCGCCTCATTGCGCTGGGCGCCGACCCGGCGCGCATCCGCGTGATTTACAATGGCGGCGATCATCTCCTGCGCGAAGAATACGATGAGAGCGCGCTGAAACAGGCTGGAGTTGAAGGCGCGCGCTACGTGCTGATCGTGGGAAGCCGCGCCAAGCACAAAAACATTCCGTTTGCTGTCGATGCGCTGTCGCGCGCGCTCCCTGCCGATGTGAAAATCGTCATAGGCGGCTTACAGCAAGTCGGGCCCTACGGAGAAGCGCCCGCAACGCGCGCTGATCCGCGCATTGTGCGTTTGCCGTTCGTCACCGATGGGCAAATGCGCGCGTTCTATCGCAACGCCGAATGTCTCGTATTGCCGAGTTTGCTCGAGGGGTTCGGACTGCCGGCGGCGGAGGCGATGTGGGAAGGCGCGCCGCTCGTTCTGTCCAATCGCGGATCGCTACCGGAGGTTGGAGGCGCCGCGGCTTTATATTTCGATGGGTTAGACGCCGCCGATATCGCGGCCAAAACTATGCAGGCGCTTCAACCTGAAACGAATGCGCGATTACGCGAAGCTGCAAACCAGCAACGCGAAAAATTTTCATGGCAGACCGCAGCGCGCGAATTTTTATCCGGCTATTTGGGCGCGCCTGCCCAAAATCGTAGTTTTTGACTACGAAAAATCAAATTATCCGTTGAATCGTTAGGAACTGTCACGCGCTCGCGTTATTGTGATCGGAGCAATTACATATCGAGACGACGCGATGTTGAACGACGCGGAAGACATTGCTGCGCAGATCGCAAATCGCCTGAGCCGCGATATAGACGACCTCACCGCCGCGTTCGGTCCGCCAGATCCTCACCGCGTGCGCTGGTGCGCAATAGATGACGTGCTTCCGGAATCCTTCGCAGAAGAGGCGTTTCATGATTTGCCTGCGCTCCCTGAAATGGTGCGCCGCGCGGATGATAAGGAACGCAAATACGTAACGGCGAATATCGACAAGCTCAACGAAACGGTGCGCCGCCTCGTCATTGCGCTGAACAGTCCCAAGATCGCAAACGTCGTCGCGCGCATCATGGGCAAGAGGGAATTGCAAACCGATACGCTGCTCTACAATGGCGGCGTAACGGTGATGGCGCCGGGCGATTTCATGCGGCCCCACCTCGATAATTCGCACGATTTTAATCGCAGCCGCCGCCGTGAAGTCGTGCTGCTTTTCTACATCTCGCCGCATTGGGAAGACCGCTACGGCGGCGCGCTCTCAGTGTGGCCGAACGCGCGCAAGAATGGCCCAACGCCGATCGCATTCCGGCCAAACCGTCTTGTGATCATGGAAACGACGGATGATTCTTGGCACTCGGTCGATCCCATTATCGGGCCAATGCCCCGCGCGAATGTGATCGCATATTACTACGCAAGCCCTGCCGATAAGAGCCCGGTGCGCCTCACGCATTTTGCGGCCTGGCCGAATGAGCCGATCCGCAATGCGCTCTTCCAAGCGGAATTTCACATGCGCAATTTCGTGGCGCGGCTAGGCGTGCGCCGGCCTACGAAGAACAAGCATGTATACGAGGCCGCGAGCACGACCGCGATGTAGGCGGCTAGGCCTTTTTCGATTTAGGCCCGAAGATCAGCCACGCGATAAAGCCAAGATAGGGCAGGAATAAATCCGCTACGATCCACAAGGATTTGCCGAGCGGACCATCCTTGCTTTGCGCGATATTGAACACCGCCCACAACGCCAAAATAAGTGCGAAGAGAAAACCGAACGTGATGTAATTGGGCCAGTCTTGTCCAAGCATTACGCGTCTTCCTTTGCCGGCATGAGAAGCCAAGAGGGCGGCGCCAGCGTAACCAACTTCCCGCCCGCGTCGAGGGTTTTGCCTTGCGCCAGCGCTTCCGTCACGCGGTCGAGCCGCAACAGCGCAATGGCGAAGCCATCGATCCCGCTGCGCACCGAGCCGAATTCAACCCCGCCCGCCGTGATCGGCGTCATCGGCGCGGGCGCCGCGCCTTCGAACGCGATTGGACAGAATTTCTTCCGCGTCGTCGCGCGCCGTTTCATCCGGCTCACATTCTCTTGGCCGACGAAGCAGCCTTTTTTGAAATCGACGCCGTTCAATTCCTCGAACAGCGCTTCGAGCGCGAACACTTCTTCCGCCGCTGCGTCGATCGCGAGATCGGGAACACCGCACGCAATGCGATGCGCCGCATAGCGCATGTCGTCACGCACAATCGCTTCAGCTTCAGCGGCCGGGACGATCTTCCGCCAGCCTAAAGCAGCCAAACGCGGATCGGCTGCGGCGCCTTCCGGCGTATCGTCAAATCCGGCGACCACCGCGTATGCGGCGCTCTCGTCATCGATCGTCACCGCCGCGCGCAGCTTGAACATCGAAAGACGCCGGAAGAGGTCCGCGCCGCGGGCCGGATCAGCCTCTAGGAGCAAACCGTCATCCGCTTGCGGCCAGATAAAGAAATCCGCCTGCGCCTTACCCTGTGGGCTGAGCAGGCCGCCATAGACAGGTTTGTTCGTCAGCCGCTCAAGATTCTGCGTGATGAGATTGTCGAGGAACGGCCGGGCGTCCGGCCCCGAAAGGCGCAAGATCGTTCGGTCAAGGCGGAGTGCGCTCATGGCTGGAGAAGTGGCGTGTCTTGGCGCGCGCGGCAAGCCGCCGCTTGGCAAGGGGGCGGGGCGCCCCTAAAGCCGCCCGGCATGTCTGGCCTTCTTTTCATCGGCTCCAACCGCATCGGCGACGCCGTGCTGTCCACCGGAGCGCTGAGCTATGCGATGACGCTGATAGGCGCGAAAGAAGTCACCATCGCGTGCGGGCCGCTGGCGGCGCCGCTGTTCCGCGCTGTGCCCGGGCTGAAAGCGCTGCACCCGATCGAAAAGCGTCGGCGGGACGGGCACTGGTTCGCGCTTTGGTCGAAATTATACGCGCAGCGCTTCGATCTCGCCGTCGATACGAGAGGAACGTTGCTCACCTATTTCGTCGCCGCGAAACGGCGGTTCGTGCATCGCAAATCCGAAATCCGCCGCCACAAGGTCGAGGAAGCGACCGAATTGATGGCGGCGCCACAGCCGTTGGCGCCGCGTATTTGGCTTGATGACGCTGCGCGCGCGGCGGCGGAGGAGATCGTGGCGGGCAGCGCGCCCATTTTGGCGCTCGGCCCGGGATCGAACTTTATCGGCAAGCGTTGGCCGCCGGAGCGGTTTGCAGCCGTGGCGCGAAGACTGGTAAGCGCGGCAGGGCCGCTCGCGAACGCGCGGATCGTGATTTTGGGCGGGCCGGAGGATCGCGCCATCGCGGAGATGATTGTCTCCAGCCTCGATGCCGATGGCGTCTCCGCGATCGACGCGGCGGGCAAGCTCGATCTTCTCGGCGGAGCAGCGCTCCTCGCGCGTTCAACGCTTTTCATCGGAAATGACAGCGGCCTCATGCATATCGCAGCGGCGGCGGGCGCGCCGACGCTCGGGCTGTTTGGCCCATCGGACGAGCGCCAGTTCGGCCCTTGGGGCGCGCGCACGCGCACCTTGCGCGGCCGGGCCTATGAGGAATTGATGGCCGAAGGCCACTTCCCGACGCTCACGCGATCATTGATGGAAGACATTACCGTGGACGCGGCAGAGGCGGCCGCCCATGATTTGCTGCACGCAGGAGGCCTTCTTTGAGCGCGACTTATGATCTGATCCTGCGTGGCGGCGATGTCGCTCTTCCGTCTGGCGTTGTGCGCACGGATGTCGGCGTGCGCGTCGGCAAGATTGTACGCATTGGCGATCTATCGCAGGCGAGCGGCAAGGACGTGTTCGACGCAACAGGCCTCACCGTGCTGCCTGGCGTCATCGATACGCAAGTGCATTTTCGTGAACCGGGCCTCACGCACAAAGAAGATTTTGAAACCGGCTCGCGCGCGGCCGCGCTTGGCGGCGTCACCGCCGTGTTCGAAATGCCGAACACAAATCCCGCGACGACAACGCCCGACGCGCTCGCGGATAAGCTGTGGCGCGCGCGCGGACGATTTTGGGTCGATCACGCTTTCTACGGCGGAGCCTCGCCGGAGACATTTGATTTCATCCCGGAGATGGAGCGCACGCCCGGCTGCGCCGGCATCAAAACCTTTATGGGCTCATCGACCGGCACGCTGCTCGTAAAGGATGATGATGGTCTTGGTGAAGTTCTCAAGCGCATCTCGCGCCGTGGGGCGTTCCACGCCGAAGACGAAGGGCGGCTCAACGAACGCAAATCGCTTGCGCGTGAAGGCGATTGGACGAGCCATGCCGAAGTGCGTGACGATCGCGCCGCGCTGATGGCCGTGCAGCGCCTTGTCGCGACCGCGCGTCAATATCGCAAGCGCGTGCATGTGCTGCATGTGTCGTCGAAGCGCGAAATGGAATTTCTCGCCGGCGCCAAGGATGTCGCGACGGTTGAGACTTTGCCGCAATTCCTGACCTTCGAGGCGCCGGGAATTTACGAACGTCTGCACGGCAAAGCGCAGATGAATCCGCCGATCCGCTACCCGGAGGATCGCGCTGCGCTCTGGGATATCGGCATCATGCAAGGCGTCGTGGATGTGCTCGGCACCGACCATGCGCCCCATACGCTCGAAGAAAAAGAGCAGCCCTATCCGAAATCGCCGTCCGGGATGCCGGGCGTGCAAACCCTTGTGCCGGTGATGCTCACGCACGTTGCGCAGGGCAGGCTGTCGTTGCAGCGCTTCATCGATCTGACAAGTGCAGGCCCGCAGCGTGTGTTCAACATCGAGAGCAAAGGCCGCATCGCGCTCGGCTACGATGCCGATTTCACGGTCGTCGATTTGAACGCCAAACGCGTCATCACCAATTCCGCGCAGGCCACAAAAGTGGGCTGGACCCCATTCGATGGGTTTGAAGCCCAAGGCTGGCCAATGGCGACCATAATTCGCGGAAACGTCATCATGCGCGACGGTGAAGTGCAGGGCGCGCCCTTCGGCGCGCCGGTGCGTTTCCTAGAGGCGATGCCGCAGGTTTAAGCTACGCGCCTAACTCGTCTCGATAAATCTCAGCGTCTTCGCCGGTGAAGCAGCAGAAGATCACGCGGTGCGGCGCGCGTGTCGCCGCCCGCGTCGTTTCAATCGCAATGCGGCATGCGAGATCTTTCGGCCAGCCGTAAATGCCCGTGCCTAATGCCGGAAACGCAAGCGCGTGCAGCCCAGTATCCGCAGCGGCGCCGAGGCACGCGCGGTAGCATTGCGCGAGCCCGGCGATTTTCGCGTCACGCGCGCCCGGCATGTCCCACATCGGCGCGGCGGTATGGATCACGAACCGCGCCGGCAATGCATAGCCAGGCGTCACCAGCACATTGCTTGGCGGCAGCGGTCCGTGGCGGTTGAGATGCTCGGTGAGCTGTGGGCCAGCCGCATCGCGGATTGCGCCATCGACGCCCGCGCCGGGGATTAAACCGCGGTTCGCCGCGTTCACGATCGCGTCCACATCGAGCGTCTCGATGCGCGCTACGAGCACTTCCAAGAGCGCAGCCATGATCGGCGAGCCTAATGCGGTTTTAGAAAAATGTCGCCGCGCAAAGCGTTCTCAGCCGCCGTCCGGCGGATTAAAGTCGCCGCCGCTGGAGGCGGATATGGCGGTGTTGATCGAAGATATTTCCCTGGTGTTTCGCGTGAGTACGATCGACACGAAATTTCAGGGCGGCTGGGACGCGTTCGCCGGCAGAATGGGCGGGCCTTATCTTTGTACCGATGGCGACATCGCGCGGCTGAGCGTAAGGAGCGTCCCTGATTTGAGAAATACGCTGGGCGTTCTGGGGGAACACGGCATCCGTCATCGCGCGCCGGACGGTTCGGCCGATGAGATCGTCGTGATCGAGCAATTGCGTGGACCGGCAGAAGAATGCGGCTGGGTCGAGTGGGGCACGATCGTGAAACGTGGCTGCCCGATTTCGGTCGCGCGGCTTCAAGGTTCGATGAATGACGAGGTGGCGTTTCCGCTGGCTTGGTCGTTTGAATTCTCGCCGAGCGATCTCCATCGCCGTGTGGAGCGCCACGAATTGCCGAAGGAGGCGCGCTTTGTTGGTCAGCAACAGGGCATGCATGTGTATGCCGAGCCGGAAGGGCCGCGCCGTCTTTACGTGCGCAGCGACGAGTTGATGTTTTGAAACCCGCGCATGATCTAGTTCGGGGCTGAGCCTTCGCGATCCACGATGCGCCCATCGATGAGCGACGGATAAGGATTGATCGCAGCGCCGCGCCAAAAGTTCTCGCCGGCTCGCCTGATCTCAAGATGCAGATGCGGCGTCGTCGCGTTTCCGGTAGAGCCGACATAGGCGATGACTTGCCCTTGCCGCACGAAATCGCCTTCGCGCAATTCGGGCGCATACCCGTCGAGATGCGCGTAATAGAATGTGTACGTACTGCGCGCGTCGCGGTGATAAATTGAAATGCCGCCGCGTGCATTATGCTCAAGCTTAATGATCTCACCGTCAACGATCGCACGCACCGCTTCACCGCGGGGCGCCATGATATCGATGCCTTGATGGCGCCGCCCGCCTGAACGCGCATCGCCCCAACTGTCATTTAACTGCGTCGTACTGATCGCCGAGATCGGCATGGCGATCGCGCGCACCTCAATAGGCGCATGCGCAGCGCGTGGCGCCGCGCACATATTCGCCGACGCGACAAGCAATAAAACCCCCGCAGCGGAGAGCGCCGTTTTCAACTCCACGCTGAGAGCGCGAAGGAAGGCGGGCTGAGTCGGTGCGCGCACGCGCCTTTATGCGCCGGGAAGCGCCTTTGTCCATGTGCGCAGTGCTTTACGAAACTGCTTCAGCGGGCGCGGGCGGTAAGAGCGGTTCTGCGACCAGCGCTGGCGCGCATAATCGTGAACATTCTCGAAATCCAAAAGCCCACTGCGCCAAGATCTGCCGAGGAAAACGGAAGAAAGATCAAAGCCTTTCAGCGAGTCTCCAAGGTCGCCTTTGACGCAATCGAGTGACGCCATCGCGGCAGAAAGCACCGAGCCTGGCGCGCGCTCGAAAACAAGGCCTGCTTCCTCTGCGCCTTCAGCGACCCATAGCAGCGGCCCGCTCGAAAGCGCTTGCGTTGCGCAGCCGCCGCCGACGCCGCCGTGATCGCCAGGAAACCATTGCTGCATAACGCGCGGCGCAGCGCCCGGAACATTGAAATCGCTGAGATTGGTCCACAGCGTCGGCGTGAACGGATTGCGCTGCTCGTCTATCGCCACGGCTTGTCGCGCATTCAAAACCGCGCGCGACAATGCGAGGTCGTGGAACTCATACTTTTTGTTCACCTGCCCCGCGAAGGGCAGGCGGCGTGGGATGCCGAGTGCGCCGACCGTGTCCCAAACGCCGAGATATTTGATTCGCAGATCGTAGCTGTCGCCACCCATGATCGTGTTGATGCCGTCTGGCTGTAGTTTCGGCCACGCGGCGGCGAAGGAATTGCGAAACTCTACCGCCTCAGGGGAATCAACCGAGATGTCGCGGCGCCTGTAGAGCTCGATCGCTTGCTTGCTGCGGTCCGCGTGCTGGCGGCGCAAAATGCCGCACTTTCGAACAAACCCTGCCAAACTGCGCACGGTGTAGGCCCCGCGCGAATAGCCAAAGAGGTAAATTTGATCGCCAGGCTCGTAATTTAGCGTCAAAAATTCATAGGCCTCGAGAATTTTGTAGTCGAGACCGCGCCCAAAAGCGGCAGACAGTGCGTCCATCCGCCCGACTTCAACCCCAACGCCGTCGTCGTAATAAACAATCTGCGGATTGCCATCCGCATCACGGCCCGCGATGGCGCGAGCAGTGAGCGCCACATTGGTGAGACGGTCTTGGCCCAAAGTGGACCAAGTCCCGTCACAGCAAACGACAAGACGCTTCATGTCAGTCCCCGCGACGCACAGTGTGAAGACGCCCCCGCGCCACTCCGCTGGTTCTCGCGCCGCTGCGCAGATCGATCAAGAAAAACCTGCGTCTCCAAGCATACGAATGCGCGATTGGGAGCGCCGTAAGCTTACGGAGGCCGAAATTCGTATCGGCCAGTCAATGTTTGCCGATGAGATCGATTGGTCTCGCGTGCGCATCGCGCAAGCGCCTGCCGTGATCTTTTCGGCGATGGTGCCGTTCGGCGATACGATCTGGTTTGGCCGCTGGCGCGCGCCGCGCGATTTCTCACAAACCTTCAACACCGAGCAGGCCTGGTTCATACACGAACTTGCGCATGTCTGGCAGGCGCGGCGCGGCAAAGTTCTCGCCGTATCGAAGCTCAGCGCGCTGCATAAGCACCATTATCATGTCGAGCTCCGCCCCGGCGCAGGGCTCGACGCCTACAACATCGAGGCGCAAGGTGAGGTCGCGCGCTTCCTTTATCTTGCGCGCTGCGGGGAGAAGACCCGCATTCCTTTGGAAGAACTCGAAAAGCTGTGGGCGAGCCGCTGAGGCTCAGTTTCCCTTGCCGTCTGTATACTCATCGTCTTCTTCGCTGAGCGTGAATTCGCCGGCGCGTACGCGAGCGGGCAATTCCTCACACATTTCCGCGACCGGCTCGACGCCGTAATTATCCACCATGTCCGCGAGCGCCGCGTAGATCGCGACGGACGCCAGCAATTCCGGCTCGACCCCGTTGGACAGGGCTTTGTCCCAAGCGTCGAGAACGAGTTCCAGCGCGAATGCCTTCTTTTCGTCAGTGGTGAGGGGCTCCGGCATTGGCGTCTCCATGTGTGGCGGCGTACGCCTCAAGCCCTTAACGGCCTAAGTCAACTGATGGGTGCGCCAACATGTGGTGTCACTGGCCGTTTTGTGCGCTGAGCGCACTGGCGATCCGCATCCCGCGCGCGCGCAATTCCGCTTCTGTTTGCTGTGAGGCCGAATTGCATTCGGGGAAGCGTGTCGCCTCCGTGCGGTAGCCGTCGTTAAACGCGTCCCGTAAGGCGTCGCTCATGGAAGGCTCACGATCCATCACCCCGCGCATATAATCCCGCCAGCGCTGGTCGCTCCGCCCCGAGCAGGTGATGCGAAGGTAATGCGAGCCGCCGAGAACTTCGGCCAGATCGACCAATTGCTGGCGATACCAGCCTTCGCCTTGCTCCGGGGGCGCGCCTCGCTGGGCCAGCGCCGGTGCGGCGAAAGCCAAGCCGGCGGCAGCAAGAACGGTGACTAAGAGAACGCGCATCTTCCGAGCCTCTGGGAAAATCACGGCGGGAGCGTGGCGAGCTTAAAGCCGCACCGCAGCGCTCACAATCGCCGCGCTTATGCGCTCGGGCGAAGCGTGTCGCGCGCCGCCGCCAGCGTCGTCTGCGTTATGGAGATAACGCGTTCGGACAGACGATCGAGCGCGGGTGCAATTTGCTCGTCGAAATGAATGGAGATCACCGCGCTGAGAACGAAGGCGAGGCCGACCAACCCGATCGCCAAATCCCGCGCTTTCGATTGCAGCGCCGCAGGCATCACGCGATCGAACGAAACTTGACCGATCAACGCTGCAAACGACATTCGCTGCTCCTCTTTCGAAGCAACGATACGCTAACATGAGTGAATAAACATTTAGGCTGACGGCCTATACGCATAGGCCTTGCGAATTACGCAGCGACGAAATTCTTCCAATTGCTCATGTATTTTACGAACACGTCGCTCAAACCCTCATCGCGCAAATAAGCGGCGCTTACAGGCAAATTGATCGGCAAGAATTTCGCGTCGGCTTCCACGCGTCGCGGAAAATCGTGATGCAGGATCGCGCCGCGCCCGACTGCGATGAAGTCGAAACCAGCATCGAGCGCCGCCTGCGCTTTCTCGCCTGTATTGATCTTACCTGCCGCCGCAAGGCGCGTCGCGCCGCGATCAAGCTCGGTGAAGTAAGACGCCAGGGTGCGGCCCTTGAATTCGGCTTCTTCCGGTTCCTTGAACGCATCCCATAACGACATGTCGATATAGTCGAGCCGGCCGTCGCGCATCAGGCGTTGCGCAAGCGGGACGATCTCGCCCAGTTTCACGCCGTAGCGCTCCGGCGAAAGGCGAATGCCGAAATTGAAATCGGCGCGGCACTGCGCGCGGATGCCTTCAATAATTTCCAGAACGAGACGCTCACGATTCTCCAGCGATCCGCCATAGCGGTCCGTACGCCGGTTGGTTTCCGCGCTCAGGAATTGCGTGAGAACGTAGCCATGGGCGCCGTGAATTTCGACGCCGTCAAATCCAGCGCGCTCGCAGCGGAGCGCCGCAGCGATGAAATCGTCGCGCAATTGCGAGACCTCATCGGTCGTGAGCGCACGTGCGCCCGTTGCGGCGTCCTCCGAGGCCGAAACCAAATCCTTCACAAGGGAGGCGTCCGATCGCATGCCCGCGTGATGCAGTTGAACCACCGCCAATCCGCCATGCGCTTTGATCGCTGCCGCAAGCCGTGTGAGGCCGGGCAGGTGAATATCGGAGAAGGCCCCGAGTTGCCCCGGAAATCCCTGCCCGCGCGCCTGCACGTGCGCGGCGCAGGTCATCGTGAGCCCGAACCCGCCTTTGGCCCGCATCACGAGCCAATGAAATTCCTCGTCAGAGAGCCGCCCATCCGGATGGCTTTGGCAATTGGTGAGCGGCGCCAGCATGAAACGGTTCTTCATCGCCGGTCCGCGGGCGAACGTCACGGGATCGAACAGGCTTGTCACGCAACGTATCTCCGGCCGCGAAAGCCATAATCTAGGGACCGCCAGTCCCGCCGGGCAATCGCCGTGAGGTGCGGCCTATTTGACCGTATGCGACTTCGCTTCGACCCAATCCATGATCGCCACCATCACACCCGAGAAGATGAACGTGATATGGATGATCACGTACCAAAGCAGCTGCTCGACCGTATACTTTTCGAGGTTCATGAAAATCTTGAGGAGATGGATCCCGGAGATCGCAACGATTGATGCGATCAGCTTGATCTTGAGGCCGGAAAAATCGAGCGTGCCCATCCATTCCGGGCGGTCGCGATCCTCGTGCGCAGCGTCGATCTTCGAAACGAAATTCTCGTAGCCCGAAAACAGAATGATCAGAACAAGATTGCCCGCGAGCGAAAGATCGACGAGCGTCAGGCACAAGAGGATGATGTCCGTCTCGTCCATGCTCCAGAACTGCGGCACCTGAAGGTAAAGTTCGCGGAAGAACGTGACGACGAGAATAGCCAGCGCCACGATCAGCCCCAGATAAATCGGCGCCATCAGCCAGCGGCTGGCGAAGATGAGATTCTCGAGCCCGTGCTCAATCGGGTTCGTGGGCTTTCTCGGAAAGTCTGACATCAGGTCTCGCTAGCGAACCAAGCGCAAGGCGCCAAGCTTCTGCGCCGATAGCGCGAAGAGGGGAATCAGCCAGCCCAGATGGGTGGTTTGCGCGCCGCCCAAGGCCGTGCGCGCTCCAATTCATACGCGAGCGCAAGCAGCATTTTTTCCTCGCCGGGCTTTGCCATGAAATGCGCGCCGAGCGGCAGGTCGGTTTCGGACCATGCGAGCGGAACAGACATCGCGGGCGCGCCGGTGACATTCGCGAGCGGCGTGTAGAGGATATAATCCTTGATCTTCGCGAGGCCCTGATCGACTGGCAAGGTAGGCGCGATCTCTCCGATGCGCAGAGGCGGGCTCGCTAATGTCGGCGTCAGAAGCACATCCACATCAGAAAACTGTTGCGCGTAAGCGGGCGGCAATTGCTGCAAATGCGCGACCGCGTTTTCCATCGCGCCAGGCGGCGATATGGCGGCATGCAGTGCAAGCTGGAGTGTCAGCGGCTCAAGCAAATCTTCGAGCGGCGCGCCGTTCGCATTGCGTTGTACGTTGAGCGCCAATTGACCCGCGCCCATCGCCCAATATGTGAGAAACGCCGCTTCGAACTGCCGGAAATCGATAGAAATCACCTTTGGCGAGACGCGATGCCCAAGGCTTTCGCACAAACGTCCCGCATCTTCGACAGCCGCGCGCACCGCAGCATCGAGCGGCGCGCCGGTCGCGGTTGTTGTCACAAGCCCGATGCGCAAACGCCTTTCACTTGGCGTTGTGACATGGCCCATCGCCGTTAACCCGTTGTGCGGCCGCTCGGTCGCCGCGAGCCACGCGGCGGTGTCGCGCACGCTTCTGCTGACGCAGCCTTCGACGCCGAGAACGATGGGGCTGCCATCCGGCGCATTGATCAGTCGTCCGCGCGAAACCTTGAATCCGAATATGCCGCAGATCGACGCAGGAATACGCGCCGAGCCGCCGCCATCGCTTGCATGCGCAATCGGCACGACGCCTGCTGCAACCGCCGCCGCCGATCCGCCGGAAGAGCCGCCCGCGATATGATCCGTGTTCCAGGGATTGCGCGTTGGTCCCGTCAATAGCGGCTCTGTCGTGCACGTCAGCCCAAATTCCGGCACAGCGGATTTTGCGATCGGGATTGCGCCCATCGCTTTCACCGCCGTCACGTAATCATTGTCGATACGCGCGATATTATTGCGAAAAGCGCGCGAGCCATACATAGCTTTGACGCCCGCCATATCGATCAAATCCTTGATCATCGTCGGCACGCCCGCAAACGGTCCTCGCAGCGGCTCCGCAGACCGAGCGCGTGCAAACTCGAATGCGTCCGTCGCGATGGTGTTGATCTGCGGATTAACCTTGGCGGCGCGCGCGATCGCCGCCTCAACAGCTTCGCGCGGCGTAATATCCCGGCGTTTGATCGCGGCGGCGGCGCCAATCCCATCGAGATCGCCAAGCGCGTCGCGCGGAGAGGCTGGCGGCGCGGCAAGACCGCTTCCGCCGCATCCCGAAATCGCGGCGGCGGCGCTCGCGGTCAATATTGCACGTCGTGTCGCCGTCATTCTAACTCCCGCTACACGTTGTCAGGAAATGCGATGCGCACCCCTCGGGCGCGCGCCCTTGCGCGGCTATCG
>JBEVOS010000196.1:0-6279 GCA_040507435.1 Caulobacterales bacterium
GCATCGAGCTTGAGCGACTCGCTGGTGGGCAAAGCGCGCGTTATCAAGCGCAGGATCGCACGTCCGCCGCTCGGCGCGTCGCGGAACGCTAGTTCGCGTGCACTGCAGCGGTGCGCAGCAGAAACAAACGCGCACCGCCAATGCGATGAACGAATTCCGAGTAATCGTCTCCCCAACCGCCACAAGAATCGTAGAGCGCGCGGGAGATCAGCAAGCCTTGCTCTTCACGGGGGGCTTTCAGCATCGCCGCCGCCGCGTTGGCGATAAACTCACTGCGGCGCGCTTTGCTTGAGTCATCGTCCAGCGCAAAGCGGAAAGCAGCTGCACGCATGCGTCCGCGCTGTGTGAACCGGCGCGCTTCTTCGATCCAGCCCGCCTCAAGCATCACGCTCGGTTTGAGGAAGAGCAGCCAATCGCCCTTCGCAATCCCAGCGCCTGCGCGCTCGCCGCCGCGCACTATTGTGCAGCCTGCGCCTTCTGCGATTTTCACGGTGTCGTCGCTTGAGCCTGCGTCCGCGACGATCGCTTCTTTCACGAGACCTTCGGCGACACCCGATACAAGCGGGCCAAGCGCGCGCACCAGATGCGGCGCGGAATTCAGCGTGGCGATGACGACCGAGATCACAACTTACTCTTGAATGAAATACCTCGCGCAGCGCAAGCGCGCTCGCGCGATATCAGGCACTCGGTGACGCGGCTGCCGCCGGACGTTGCGGTTGCTGCGGATTTGCAGGCGGCGCAACAGCTGCTGTCGCGGGCGCGGCGGGCCGCTGAGGCGCGCCTGGGGCCGCATCCGTCATGCGCGTACGGATATTCGTCAGGAAACGGTCGAGCAGATCGGTGCGCGCCACGGCGCGCGCCACTTCGCGCACGCTCGAGCCCTGCGCCTGAATGCCAGAGGCGACGACTTCAAATGAATCCGCATCCGGCGTGCCGGCCACATCCCCTGCATATTCGCGGTAGAGCGCGCGTACGCCCTCTTCGTTTTGCGCCAGCGTCAAAGCGATCGCAGCGCGCAGCACGACTTGCCGGCCATCCGCATCGAGCGGCTGCGCGCGATTGCGTGCGCGCAGCACACCACGCAGCTCCGCCGCCGCACGCTCCCAATCGCGGGCGCGCCACGCCGCTTCCGCGCGAATACGCTGCGCATCCGGCCCCGTGTCGCGCTCTACCAATTCAACCGCATGATCGAGACGCCCAAGATCGAGATGCGCGCGCGCTTCGATAATGCGGCGCTCTGCAACGAGTGCGGCAGGCATGTTCGGCTGGCGCGATGAGTTGATCACGATCAACGCTTGTTCGGGTTTGCGATCCATCAAATAGATCGCCGCCAATTCGCCAGCGACCTGCGCTTTGCCGACGCCTTCCAGGCGCTCATCAACTTGGTGCTGCAGGAGCGTTTCGGATTGCTCGAGCAAATCCACCGCAACCAGCCTGCCCGCGAGCGAGCGCACAATGCGATCGCCCGATGGCCCGATGGGCGTTAGATCGGTGAATTCGTAGAAGAGGCCAAGCGCCTGAATCGGTTCCAGCTTATCGGCTTCGCCCTCGAGGAACAGACGCGTGAAAATCGTCTGCATATCCGATTGCAAACGCCGCGCGGCAGGCTCATTCGGATAACGATCCGCTGCGATGCGCATCGTCGCGAGCGCTTCACGCCAGCGCTGCATCTCGCTGTAAATGGCGCCGAGCGCCGATACCGTATCGACTTCCAATTCGTCGCCGCGCCAGCGATAGCGCAACGCTTCAAGGCGATCGGCCGCGTCGGCCAGCTGCATCTGACCAAGGCTTCGGCGCAACTTCACGGCTTCAAGCTGTGCGCGCACCGCAACTTCTTCATCGCGCGCACGGGCGAGGTCATCGAACAGCGCAAGCGCTTGGGTTTCACGCCCGCGCGCCGCCATGATGCGTGCTTGAAGAAGCCGGGCGCTTAAGCGGATATCCTGTGTCGTCGCCTGCCCAATGGCGGCGCTTGCGTTTTGCTCCGCTGCGTCAAAATCGTTGAGTTCGAGCGCTGCTTGCGCTGAGGCGAGCGCAAAGCGCGCCCGCCAATTCGGCGGATGCGTTTCCAGCGCGCCTTCGCCGCGCTGCAATTCACGCCGCGCTTCGCTCCAATTTTCATCGAGCGCGGCCGCATAGCCGCGCCAAAGCGCAGCGGACGGATTATCCGCGAGTGCGGATGCGCCGAGATCGGCGCGCGCGTCAGCAGCGCGATGCAGCATCACATTCGCCGCCGCGCGCATCAGGCGATATTCGGGATCAAGTTCGATTTGCGGCTGGTTGATTGCTGCGAGCCGCAACGCGCCCAAAGTTTCCGGCGCTAGCTCACACTCAAGCAGAAAGCGTGCAAGCGCGAGCCGCGCTTCCGCTGGCGCACCTTCCGCAACGCCTTCAGCGGCGGCGCGGCGCGTCAAAGCATCGATGCGATCACGAATTTCGCGGTTTGACAAAGCGCTCGCATTTCCGTGTCCGCTTTGCTCGATGAACGCCGCTTGCAATTGTGTCGCCGTCGCTGACGGATCGGACGGCGGTAAGTTCGGTTGCGCCAGCAAGCCGGCACCGCGCGATACGATCAGTTTTCCATTTTCAAACATGGCGCCGACGCCATCGGCGCGCGGTTCGATCACGGCGCCTTGTGCGCTTTGCAGGATCGCGGCTTCAAGCGTCGCGCGGCGCATATCGACGCCCATTGCCGGGCCTGGCGCGAGCGCGACCAGCAATGTATCGCCGACTTCCGGATCCGTGATCGCCTTCACGATCCCCTGGCGGCCAAAATCCGCAATGAGCCTGCTGCCATTTTGCGTATCGAGCCGCACGGGCGCATCGGCGCTCTCATCGGCGCGTGCGCCAATCGAGAAGACCCACGCGTTTCCATCCGCGCGCGCAGATACGAGCATTTCTGGCGACGCCGGAATGCGCAGTCCCACGACTCCGTCGCCATTGACGAGTTCAAGATCTCGATGGCGGCGTCCCGCGCGCTGTGCGCCGCGGAGGTCGAGCGTTCCATTCGCTTCGAACAGAATCCAAATCGCTTCGCCGCGCCGGAACGCGGCGGCGCGCGCCTGACTTGGCCAGCGCACGGTGATGCGTGTCGCATCCGCCTCTTCGCTAACGCGCACAGGTGCGTTACCGCGCGGCACGGCGTAGGCATTCGACGCGCCGCCGGTCAGCGGCAGATTTCCATCCGCAGTCTGTTGGCGTGGCGCAGGCGAATCCGCGGGCGCAAGCAGATCGACCACGACGCGATCACCATCGACGAAATGACGTTGACGCACGCCAGGATCGAGCGTTAGCGCCAAACGCAAGGGCTGGCCTGCCGCACTCGTCCTCGTCAGCGAACGCACGAAGCGCGGCAAACTCGCGCGGACTTCTGCAATGTCGAGATCTGCGGGCCGCGAGAAGCGCAATTCGAGCCGATCATTGCTGAGTATCGGCGTCACCGTCGTCGTCAGCGGAAAGCGAAATGAGAGCCGCGTAAAATCATCGCGCAGGCCCACTGTTATGGATGCGCTCGACGGCGCCGCCGTTGTGGTTTGCGCTGCTGGGCGCGCAGCTGGCGGCGCAATGGAGGCAGGCGCTGCGGGTTGCGCTGATTGAGATGCGGCAGGCGCAGGCTGCGCGGTCGCCGCCGGCGTCATCGCCGTTGCGCCCGCTAACAGCAATGGCATGAAGCGCTTGCGCTCGCTCATCGTCTCACACGCGCGCCCACCCGGCGCACCTTTACAAATCCTTGCCGTGATGCGGTTAAGGGCTCGTTAGCAGATTGGCCCTGCCGCTTAGTTTTGTGCAGGCCGCGCAGGTTGTTGCGGCTGAGGCTGGCTCTGCGCCAGCACCGCGGCTCCATCGCGCGTCTGCCGCGACAATTCCGCGAGCAATTGTGTCAAACGCCGTGCGCGCAACGGATCCATGCGGCCCATCACTTCCGCCAAATTCTGCTGACGCATGCGGCTTGCGACAAGCACGAGCGTATCTTCATCGAGCGTATCAAACACGGCGGCGGCGTCTTTCGCGCGCATGCGCTGATAGACATCAACCAGGTTGTTGATACGCACCGCCTGCTGCTCGTCCAGCTGTCCAAGCAGCGTGCTGACGCTCGATTCCAGGCGGCGCAATTCCGCGAGTCGTTGATCGAGACGTTGTTCTGCCGCGCTGAGCAACGCAGATTCGGTATCGACCTCACCCGCACGCGCATCGAGCGCTTGGCGGCGCGCGCCGAGCGCTTGCAACACCTGCACCTCGGCCTGCGAGAGGCCGGCCTGATCTGCAAAGCTCGCGGGAGCGCATTGCTGGCCATTCTCCGCCGGCGCTTGCGCATCCTGTGTATTTTCCTGCGCAGCGTGATCGCCAGCCGCCTGCGCCCCATGCGCGACATCTTCCGCGAGCGCCACCGCTTTCAACCCGAGAATGACCGCGCCTGTCGCAATCAAAGTGGGCATCAAACGCACGCCACGCGCAGGCTTGCTTGCATTTTGCGATGGGAGCAGCGGAAACTTCATCAGCCCAACCTACTGCGCGCCGGAACATCCGCAGAAGAACGAACGCGTCCTGCGCCCAGACCGAGCCGATCGCTCAAACTGCGCGCGTCATCGATCCGCGCCTGCAGATCACGGCCGGTATCTTGCGCCGTGACGCGCAGCGTCCGCACCGCAGCTTCAGCTTGTTTTGTGGCCTGGACGAGCTCCGCCGCTGCGGCGCGCACGCCGTCTTGTCCGTTGCGCAGCGCGGAAAGTTTTCGCTCCAACCGCCAGCAATAAAACAAGCACGCGCCCAGCAGCAGGACGAGAAGCGATTCAAGACCAATTGTGATCGGGCTCATCCGCCGCCTCCTATTTTCTGCAATGCGCGTTGGCCATTTGGCGTGATTCCGCGCTCGACTCGCACAGCGACGGATTGACCTATTCTGCCGGCCTTCCCGCTCGATATGTCAACTTGTCCGCATTTCAGCGTTATGGCTTGATCCGGGCCGACATCTAGCATCAGCGTGTCGCCGACTTTGAGATCAAGCACGCGGCCAAGCGGCTGCTGCAATTCATCAAGCACGGCGCGCACCTCAAGGCGCGTCTGCCAAAGCTCGCCAGCAAGGTGGCCTTCCCAAATGTTGTCGCGGCCGAATTTCTCGCCCATGAATTGTTGCAGCAACATTTTCCGGATCGGCTCAAGCGTTGCGTAAGGCAGCAGCAATTCCAACCGCCCGCCGCGATCCTCCATATCGACGCGCAATTTCACGACGATCGCCGCGTTTGGGGGGCGCGCAATAGCGGCAAAACGCGGATTGGTCTCGATCCGGTCGAGCGAGAAATCCACTTCCGTCAGCGGCGAAAACGCCTGCTTAAGGTCAGCCAGCACGACCTCGACCATGCGCGTCACGAGCATACGTTCTATTGTCGTGTACGGCCTACCCTCGATGCGCGCCGCGATCGAACCACGCCGCCCGCCGAGCAGCACGTCAACCACCGAGTAGATGAGGCTGGAATCAACGGTGGCGAGGCCAAAATTGTCCAATTGCTCAGCCCGGAACACCGAAATGATCGCTGGCAGCGGAATCGAATTTAGATAATCGCCAAAGCGAATGGACGAAATCTGGTCGAGGCTGACCTCAACATTGTCTGATGTGAAGTTGCGCAAGCTCGTCGTCATCAACCGCACAAGGCGGTCGAAGACGATTTCGAGCATGGGCAGGCGCTCGTAGGACACGAGAGCCGAATTGATGATCGCACGTACGCCGGTTTTCTTGCCGCTATCATCATCGCCAAGGCCAAAGCCCAGCAGCGAGTCGATCTCGTCTTGATTGAGGATGCGCTCAGCGGACGCGCCGTCGCCGGCCTCGTCTTCGCCACCCTCCGTGCGCCATTCATCGACCTGCGCCGCCGCTTCGCTTTCGCTCATTGCACCAGCATTTCTTCAATCAGAACTGCGTTCACTTGCGCCGGCGCGACGACGAGGTTCACGCGCCGCAGCAATTCAAGCCGCAAACGGTATGCGCCCGCCGATCCCGAAAGATCGTCCGTACGCAATTCGCGCAGAAAGCTGGTGAACTGGTCCGTGATGCGCGGCAATTGCGGTTCAACAGCCGAGACAACCTCATGGTCGGGCGCTTCAAGCGTCAAGCGCAGCTTCAGATAAGCGGGACGGCCGTCCGCCGTCGTGATGTTCACAAGCATTTCCGGCAGGCCGACGAATACGACGCCCTCGCCTTCCGTAATGGTTACGCCGTTCGCGCCTGGCTCGCCCGCTTCTCCCCCATGACCGCCGCCATGGCCTTTTTCTTTTTCCTTGCCA
>JBEVOS010000203.1:0-13026 GCA_040507435.1 Caulobacterales bacterium
TATCTCACTGGGCATACGCTGGTTCTGGACGGGGCCAATTGGTTGCGCCGTTATGGCCTCGGAATGCCTGAAGCCGATGTTCCTCGCGACGCATTTGATAAGATAATGGCGGCCCGCGAACAGTCGTAAAGGACCACGCCTCAGGGAGGGGCGGCCATATGGATTTAGACGTCTCGAAAGAAGAGCGCGAATTCCGCGAAAAAGTTCGCGATTGGCTTCAAGAAAACAAGCCGAGAGAAGCGCGGCCGCGGCATTCGCGCGATGCGGTCGCCTTCGACAAGGCATGGCAACGCAAATTGTTTGACGCCGGCTATGCTGGCGTCAATTGGCCAAAAGAATTTGGCGGAGCGGGGCTTTCAACGATCGAGCAATTCATCTGGCATGAAGAGGCGGCGCTCGCAGATTCGCCCGAGATCGGCATCAATTTCGTTGGCATCAATCATGCCGGGCCCACGCTCATTATGTGCGGCACGGATGAGCAATGCTCTTTTCATCTACCGCGCATTTTGAGCGCTGAAAGTATCTGGTGCCAGGGGTTTTCTGAGCCGGGCGCTGGCTCCGACCTTGCGAGTCTTTCCACGCGCGGTGTGATTGATGGCGATGAGATCGTCGTCACGGGCCAGAAGATTTGGACGAGCTACGGCAACCTCGCAAAATATCAGGAATTGTTGATCAGAACCGATCCGGAATCTCCGAAGCATGCCGGCATTACGTGGATCATCGCCGATATGGAGGCCAAGGGCGTTGAAGCTAGACCCATCCGGCAAATGGGCGGCGGCGAAGAATTCTGCGAAGTGTTTTACGATGAAGCGCGGTTTCCAATCGCGAATGTGGTCGGTCAAATCAACGATGGTTGGAATGTGGCGCGCGCGACGCTTAGCTTCGAGCGTGGGACTGCCTTTACAGCATCGCAAATCCGGCTTGCGCAGCGCGTCGAAGCGCTTATCGATCTTGCCCGCGACACCGCGCTCCCGAGCGGAAAATTTGCGATCAATGACGACTATTTTGCTTATGAGCTTGGGCGTATGCGCGCTGAAATACGTGCGATGCGTGCGATGACTTTGGTGAATATGTCTCGTCTTTTGCATCAGCCTCAACCAGGGCCGGAAGGCTCGATGTTGAAGCTCTACAATTCAGATCTATCACAGCGCTTATCACGTCTTTCGATGGAAATTCTTGGCGCGGGAGCGCTTGATCGTTCCACACAAGCGGGAGAATGGGGCGGCGCCTTTTTAGGCAACCATTCCGCGTCGATTGGCGGCGGCACATCTGAAATTCAACGCAACATTATCGGCGAGCGTGTGCTTGGCCTGCCGCGCAGCCGATAGGGGATCGCGCATATGAATTTGCTTCCCGATTCCGAACAGACTCAGCTTCTCGACGCTGCCATCGATTTTCTGAGAAAAGAGGCGCCGGTGCGGGGCGGCGAAGCGCTCGCTGCGGTACGCGCGCGCATGGGCCGTCCGTTTTGGAAAAACATCGCGGAATTGGGCTGGATCGGACTTGGGTTGTCCGAGGATGACGGCGGCGTTGGTTATACGCTCGCGGAAGAGGCGCTGTTTTTTCGCGAGTTTGGCCGTTATCTCGTCTCGCCAGCAATTTTAGGCGCGGTGCTCGGCGCACGCGTTGCGGCGCAAGCCGGAAAAGCGGAGATCGCAGAGGGGATTATCGCAGGGGACAAAATTGTCGGTGTTGCGATTAACCTCCGCGATGCACGTGTCGACGAAAAAGTGAGCGGCTCTTATCAGGTTATCGAAGGCGAGGGGGCGGACTTTATCCTGTTCTGCAGCGAAGATGGCGCGGCGCTTGTCGCAGCCTCTCAGTTAGGCGCAGGGCGCGACGGCGTTTGTCTCGACGATCGCGTCGGGTTGACGAATTTTGCGCTCTCCGGCGCCGCGGCTGCGGCATGTGTGACATCAAGCGACATCTTACGGCGCGGTATGATCCTCACGGCTGCGATGCTTGCAGGCGTTGCGGAAGCGAGCCGTGACGTTGCAGTGGAGTATGCAAAGACGCGTGTGCAGTTCGGGCAAGCGATTGGGGGCTTCCAGGCGATCAAGCATCGCTTGTCGGATATGGCGGTGAGATGTGAGGCGGCGACGAGCCTTGTGTTTCATGCGGCCATTGCTGTGCGCGATGGTTTGCCAATCGCGGCGCTTGACGCTGCCTCGGCCAAGGCATTTGCCGGCGACGCGGCGATGGAGAACGCCTCCGGTTCGGTGCAGGTACACGGCGGCATGGGCGTCACCGAGCAAATGACGCCGCATCTTTACGTGAAACGCGCGCGTTTGCTCGACCAGTTGTTTGGCGACCATCGCAGCCATTATGTGGCGGCTTTGGCGGCTCCTGCGGCTTAATTTAGGGCGTTTCGTTCAGCGCATCTGCAAGCGTCGTAGCCTGCAAGATATCCGCGGTCGCGTTGCGGACGCGGATCATGGTTTTGCGGATCGAGCAGACGGTTTCGTCCGTGCAATCGGCGCATCTTTGGTAAGCGATGCGGCTTGTGCACGGCGTGAGCGCGAGCGGGCCATCGATGGCGCGGATAATGTCAGCGAAACTGATGAGGTCAGCCGAGCGCGCAAGCCGGTAGCCGCCCGCTTTGCCGCGAAAGCTCACGACCAATTCCTGCTTACTGAGATCCAAAAGGATATTTTCTAAGAAGCGGCGCGGGATGTTTTGCCGCTCGGCGATACGCGACGTCATCACGGGCCGACCACCGCGCGCTTCTTCTTCCTTCGCGAGTTCGATCAGAGCACGGAGCGCGTATTTAGCTTTGGCGGTTAACATATCCTCACCGGATAGATGGACTTTAGCGGGTTTTGCGATTTTGGCAAGAACACCTCATTGGAATTCTGTCTAACCCGCTGAAGCTAATAGAATATTTGCTCAGAAACGCCGGTTATCAAGCTTGCCTCGGGTTGACGGTAGAATTTGCGGCAGGCTGGGATCGTAGATTTGCTAAAGCCCAACCGGGCTTAATCTTCATTGAATGAGGGAACATTAAAGCTGAGATGGCCTCTGGTCCGGTTGGGGACGGAGGGTTGTTGTGATGAATAAGAAGACCGTCATGGCGCTAGGGGCGTCGTGGCTCGCGCTGACTGGCGCAGCTTATGCGGAACAAGCGCCGAGTTTGACGCCCGCCGAGCGCGAAGCGCGCATTCAAGCGCTCGAGCAGCGGCTGCAGGACCTGGAAACCCAGCTCTCCGACCTTAAAGAAAGCACGAGCGCGGATAGCGCTGACATACGCCGTCTGCAGACGGATGCGGTGCAGGTCACAGTGAATAACGGCCGCCCGCAATTTGCGACCTCGGATGGCGCATTCAAAGTCGCGCTGCGCGGCCTCTTTCAATATGACGTGGCGCATTATGACGAGGACAATACGTTCTCGAACGCCCAAGTTACTGACGGCGCTTTGCGCGATTTCAATTCGGGCGCAAACTTCCGCCGCGCTCGGATCGGCATTGAAGGTACGGCGTTCAGCGTTTGGAACTACGCACTGACCTATGAGCAGGGGGGCAGCGGGCGTGAGACCGTGGATAACGGCTTGCAACAAGCCTGGGTCGAATATGCGGGATGGAAGCCGTTTGGCTTAACTGATCCAGTTCGGTTCCGCGGCGGCGCTTTCGCTGTTGAGAATACGCTTGAAGGCGCAACCAACAATACAGATTCACTGTTCCTTGAACGCGCATCAATTGCTGAAATCGTGCGCAGCACGTTTGGCGGTGATGGCCGCTACGCGTTTGGCGTCTACGCGAACGGCGATCGCTTGAGCGTGTCTGGCGTCCTTACGGGGAGCCGCATCGCAGACAACACGACGAACGACGAACAAGAAGGCTTTGTCACCCGCGTGGGCTGGCTTCCCCTGCGCGGGGAGAATTTTGGCGTTCATATCGGCGCTAATTATTCTGCAATCACGCAATTGCCCGGCAATGCGCCGAATTCGATTACGTTTTCAGATCGTCCGGAATTGCGTGTGGATGGCACGACGCTTATTTCCGCCAATCTTGGCGCGGGCGCAGAATCCGCGCGTGCTTACGGCCTCGAACTCGGCGGTCAATTCGGGCGCTTCTACGTTGCGGGCGAATATCTGACCATCGATGTCGAGCGTACCGGCGTTCTCTCCGATCCTTCACTGGAAGGTTATTATGTTCAGGGCTCCTGGGTGCTGACCGGTGAGAAGCGCGCATGGAATCGTGTCAGCGGCGGCTTTGGCGGTATTCGTCCGACGAATAATTTCGATCTCTCCACTGGAAAATGGGGCGCTTGGGAAATTGCCGCGCGCTACTCATTCGCTGATTTGAACGACAACGAGGGCGCGGCAGGTATCGCGGCTGGCGCGAACAATATTCGTGGCGGCGAGCAGACCATCACGTCGTTAGGACTCAATTGGTATCCGAACAGCGTCGTGCGCTTCCTGTTGCAAGCTCAAGATGTCGACGTGGAGCGTTTGGGGGCGACGGGCGTCCAAATCGGTCAAGACTATAATTCGCTCGCCCTGCGCACGCAGGTTTCGTTCTGAGGGACGGATCAGAAGGAATAACGGATATGACAAACGATATTACACGCCGTTCGCTCGCCAGTCTCGGAGTTGGCGCACTAGCGGCAGCTTCTGGCGTAGCTGCCAATGCGCAGCCAAACAACACGCGGCCTATCACGCTGCTCAACGTCTCTTACGATCCCACGCGCGAGCTTTATGTCGCGATCAATCGAGCGTTCGCTGCCGAATGGGCGCGTACGCATAATGGCCAGCGCGTTACGATCAACCAATCGCATGGCGGCTCCGGCCGGCAAGCGCGTGCCGTGATCGACGGACTTCGCGCCGACGTCCTCACACTCGCGCTCGCGCAGGATATCGATGAAGTTTCGCAACGCGGCCTCATCGCCCGCAATTGGGAGACGCGGCTGCCACAAAACTCCGCGCCTTACACATCAACCATTGTGTTTCTTGTACGCCGTGGAAATCCTTGGCGCATCCGCGATTGGGGCGACCTCGTCCGCCAAGGCCGCGGCGTGATCACGCCAAATCCGAAAACCTCGGGCGGCGCGCGCTGGAATTATCTCGCTGCATGGGATTGGGCCAAGCGCCAGCCTGGCGGCACGGATGCGACGGCTCGCGATTTCGTGCAACGACTTTATCGCAACGTGCCCGTGCTCGATAGCGGCGCGCGAGGTTCGACGACGACGTTCGTGCAGCGCCGTATCGGCGATGTGCTGATCACCTGGGAAAACGAGGCCTATCTCGCGCAGCAAGAGCTCGGCCCAGGGCAGGTGGACATTGTTTATCCTTCGCGCTCTATCTTGGCTGAGCCGTCTGTTGCGGTCTTTGATCGGAATGTGCAGCGCAGCGGAAACGCCGCTGTGGCTGAGGCGTATCTCCGCTTCCTCTACACTCCGGCAGGGCAGCGGATTATCGCAGAAAATCATTATCGGCCGCGCGATGCAGCTTTGCTGGCGGCGCATCGGAATGAGTTCCGGGATATCCCGCTCACAACCAGTGCGGAGTTCGGCGGCTGGGCGAATGCCACCCGCACTCATTTCGCCAATGGCGCAATCTTCGATCAGATTTTGCGCCGTTGACTTTAATGGCGCGGAAACGAAGGTTTCCGCGCCAGACTTTTGAGTGGGGGCGTTATGACGCAAATAACGATTGCGGATGCGCGTGCGCCTTTGAGGCGCGCTTGGCGCTTCCGCGAGCCGAGTGCGCTTGCGGGCTTTTGGCCTTCGCTTGGGTTTTCGATCACCTATCTCAGTCTTATTGTGCTTATTCCGCTCGCCGCGCTCATTTTGCGGCCGTGGGAGTTAGGGTTCGACGGCATTTTTCGTTCGCTTAGCGAAGAAAGGACTGTCGCGGCGCTTCGGCTAAGTTTTGGCGCAGCGGCATTGGCTGCGCTCATCAATGTCGTTTTTGGATCGATCGTGGCGTGGGCGTTCACGCGATATACCTTTCCTGGGCGCCGTTTTCTCGATGCAATGGTCGATTTGCCTTTCGCGATGCCGACCGCGGTTGCAGGCATATCTCTTGCCACAATTTATGCGCCGACTGGCTGGGTTGGTCAGCTGTTTGCGCCATTCAATATTCAGATTGCGTACACGCCGCTTGGCGTTCTCGTCGCACTCATTTTTGTCGGTTTTCCATTTGTCGTGCGTTCGGTTCAGCCGGTGCTTGAGGATTTGGAGCGCGAGGTAGAGGAGGCGTCGGCGACGCTTGGCGCCTCGCGGCTACGCACAATTGTTCAGGTGGTCGCGCCGGCGATTTTGCCTGCTTTGCTTGGCGGATTTGCGCTCGCGTTCGCGCGAGCTGTTGGAGAGTATGGCTCGGTGATCTTTATCGCAGGGAACCTTCCCTATGTCAGCGAGATCGCGCCGCTCATTATCATTTTTCGCCTTGAAGAATATGATTATGCGGGCGCGGCGGCCGTTGGCCTGGCAATGCTGGTGCTGTCGTTCTTTATCCTCCTGCCGCTTAATCTTCTTCAGGCGTGGTTCGTGCGGAGGAATAGCAAATGAGCCTCGACTCTTCGAGAGATCCTACGCGCGAAGGTCCGGTGGTTGCGGGCGTCGTCATAGGCATTGCTGTCATTGTCGTGGCGCTGGTTTTGTTCCTGCCGCTGATTGCGGTGTTTGCAGAAGCATTCCGGAGCGGGATCGAGGCTTACGTCGCGGGCATTACTGAGCCGGACGCTGTCTCTGCGATTAAGCTCACGCTGACGGTCACGGCGATCGTCGTCCCGCTCAACACGATATTCGGAATCGCGACAGCGTGGGCGGTCACCAAATTCGAATTTTGGGGAAAGAGCGCGTTGATGACACTGGTCGATCTTCCGTTCTCGATCTCACCCGTTATTTCGGGCCTCATTTACGTGCTTGTTTTTGGCGCGCACGGTTGGTTTGTCCCGCAGCTCGACGCGTGGAACATCCAGATTATTTTTACTGTGACGGGAATTTGTCTGGCGACGTTGTTCGTCACGCTTCCCTTCGTCGCGCGGGAATTGATCCCACTCATGCAATCTCAGGGGACGGATGAAGAATCCGCCGCCGCCACACTGGGCGCGGGCGGCTGGCGGACGTTTTTTTTCGTCACTTTGCCCAATATCAAGTGGGCCTTGATGTACGGCGTTTTGCTCTGCTCCGCACGCGCGATGGGCGAATTTGGCGCTGTCGCAGTCGTTTCCGGCCATATCCGCGGCCTAACCAACACTATGCCTTTGCACGTTGAGGTGCTCTACAATGAATACAGCTTCGTTTCAGCTTTCGCCGTCGCCTCACTCCTCGCTTTCTTCGCCCTCGTCACACTTGCCATCAAATCCTTCCTGGAGGCACAATTTGCAGACGAGCTCGCCGCTCAGCGCCGCCACTAAGGATTCCATGTCGCTCGAAATTACGGATATTCGGAAGTCCTTCGGTCGTTTTCCGGCGCTAAAGGGCGTGAGCCTCACGGCGCATGAAGGCGAGTTTCTTGCGCTGCTCGGGCCGTCCGGTTCTGGGAAGACCACGCTTCTTCGGGTTCTGGCGGGGCTTGAGACGCCTGAGACGGGGGCGATCAGCTTCCGTGGTGAGGATTTGTTGTCGAAGCCGGTGCGCGCCCGTGAAATTGGGTTCGTGTTTCAGCACTATGCGCTGTTCAGGCACATGACCGTTGCGAACAATATCGCGTTCGGCATGCGCGCGAAGAAAGGCGTTGCGCGCCCGTCCGCGAAGCAAATTCGCGCCCGCGTTTCCGAATTGCTCGATCTCGTGCAACTGAGCGGACTTGAGAAGCGCTATCCAAGTCAGCTGTCAGGCGGTCAAAGGCAGCGCGTGGCGCTGGCGCGTGCGCTCGCGATCGAGCCGCAATTGCTTCTGCTCGATGAACCGTTTGGCGCTCTTGACGCAAAGGTGCGGCGCGAATTGCGGCGCTGGCTGCGCGAGGTGCATGAGCGGACGGGGCTTACAACGATTTTCGTTACACACGACCAAGAGGAAGCGCTTGAGTTGGCGGATCGCGTCGCGTTGCTCCGCGAGGGGCAGCTAGAGCAAGTCGGGACGCCTGAGGAGCTGTACCACAATCCGCAAAGTGCGTTTGCGTTTGAGTTTCTGGGCGACAGCGTCAAGCTAGATGCGGAAGTGAGCGGCGGTGTGGCGACAATCGCAGGCTTTTCCGCGCCAGTGCAGGGCGCGAGTTTCAATGGGCGCTCCGCGGTCTATGCACGCCCGGATAGTTTCACGATCGCGCGCGAAGGCGCCGGCCTCCCGGCTGAAGTTCGCTCCGTTCTTTTGGGCGGCGCGGATGCGCGCGTAGATCTGACTTTGTCTACTGGCGAACTTGCCGAGATTCGGATCCCGTACGAAATCGCCAAGGGCTTTTCGGCAAGCGACCGCGTTTTCATTGCGCCTCGGGAATTGCGCGCTTGGCCTGAAGGCAGCCTTAGTCAAATTTGATTGAGAGGCTCGTTTCACGCCAGGTTTCAATGTCCCGGTTGAGCGTAGCGATATCGCGCTCGGCATAGTGAAGCGCGTCTTCGCCGAGCAGTAGGTTGCGTGGCGGCGCATCGATGTTGGCGAGTGCTACGATGGCTTCCGCAGCGCGCCTAGGATCGCCGGACTCTTGCCCAGCGTGATCTGCAAGGATGCTCTCGGCGAGATGCGCCGGGCTGATATCGTAAGCGTTGAGCCGCGCTTCTGCGCGTTTGAGCGAGCGTGACGCGTAGTCCGTACGTAGACCTCCGGGCGCGACATTGGTGACTTTAATGCCGAACGGCGCCACTTCATCGGCGAGCGTTCGCCCGATCGCTTCGAGTGCAAATTTGCTGGCGCAATAGATACCGGTGCCAGCCCATGTGGCGATGCCGCTGACGGAGGTGATGTTGATGATTCGTCCAGCGCCGCGCTCACGCATGCCCGGTAATACGGCTTGGATAGCCGCAAGCGCGCCAAAGACGTTTACGCCGAATTGCGCGCGCGCCTCTGAAAGGCTCACCTCTTCGACGGCGCCTATGAGCCCGTAACCCGCATTGTTGACGAGGATATCTATGCCGCTGGGACTGTCCGCCGCTTGCGCGATGGCGGCGCGGAGCGAAACTTCATCGGATAGATCCGCGATCACGGCATGTGCGTGTTCGCCAGAGAGCGCTTCGAAGTCCCGCTTGGCGGTTTCCGTGCGCACGAGGCCCCAGACGGTTTCGCCTTTTTCGACTGCGAGACGTGCGATTTCGCGGCCGAGACCGCTGCTGACGCCCGTGATGAACCAAGCCGTCATAGGTTAAAATGGTCTATCGCCGCGCACCCAGAGGCGGTGCATCTCGCGGATATATTTTTGATCGTCGAACATTGTTCCGGTGTGCAGCGTGCAGCGGTTGTCCCAGACAAGCACGTCTCCGACCTGCCATTTATGCCGATAAATAAATTGTTCCTGCGTCATGAAGGAGATGAGTTCATCGAGCAAAGATAGATCAGACGGATTTTCCGCGCCGATGATTTCCGTCACGGTGCCCGTGCTTGGCCAGAGAGCTTTGCGGCCGTCCGCCGGATGTGTGCGGATCAGCGGATGGATCACATCTGGATTGGCAGCCTTCAATTCTTCTGAAGGCTCCATGCGGCCGTATTCGCGATTGCGTACGAAATGTACGTAAGAGTGATGGAGCTTCAGTTTTTCAAGCGCCTCTTTCCGATCGTCGGACAAAGCTTCGTAGGCGGCGCAGCCGTCCGCTAACAATGTATCTGCCCCTTCGGGCGGCGCCTGCACGGCGTAGAGCATCGTGCACATGACGGGATCTTCTGTGTAAGAGTAGTCCGTATGCCATCCTAGCCCGTCATAGTGCGCACCCACAGGTTCTCCATTCTCTACGCGGTTGGAAAGGACGTAGATGAGCGGGTAACCGGGCAGGGTGAAGCGCGACAGCGTATGACCCTCCGGTTCACCAAACGCAGCGACAAAACGGACGAGATCGTCAGGCGACATTTTTTGATCGCGCAGCGCGATCGCGCCGCTCTCGTGAAAGGTGGCGACCACTTGGCTCAATTGTTCATCGCTCGCGGCTGCCAGATCGACGCCTAAAATTTCCGTGCCAAAGCCTGGTTTAAGCGGGCGAGTCTCAGGTTTTGCCGATTTGGTCTTTGTGGTTGTCATACAGCCTATTTAGCGCGCGAGCGGCAGGCGGTCTTGCTTGCACGTGCGCGCAGATTTGTGCTGACGCGCATGTGACGGGCGCTTCTGCGCAAGCTTTCGTGCGCGCGTAAGCAAGACGCTGGCGACGGCCCGATTTACGGTCGGCATTCACGGGCGTTTGCCTAAGCGTATTGAGGTGTGACGATGCCGGGGATCGTGCTCGACAATGCCTTTTTCGAGGGTTTGAGGCGGTCGGCTCTGGATGTGACGGAGGCCGAAACGCTACCGCCTGCATGTTACACGGATGCGGCGTTTTACGATTTCGAAAAACGCGCTTTGTACGACAAAGAATGGCTGTGCGTCGGGCGGGAATCCTGGGTCAAGAGCCCAGGGGACTACTTCACGACGTCGATTGTCGACGAGCCAATTGTCGTTTCGCGGGATCGTAGCGGCGTATTGTGGGCGATGTCGTCCGTGTGTCAGCACCGCGCTATGCTTGTCGCTGAGGGGCGCGGGAATGCACGGGGCTTTCTGTGCCCTTACCATCACTGGACCTATGGCTTGAACGGCGAGCTGATCAACGCGCCCGAAATGAGTAAGACGTGCGATTTCGATAAATCTTCCGTCCGGCTGCCTTCATTCAAAGTTGAGATATGGCAGGGGTTCATATTCATAAATTTTAACAATGATGCGCCGCCGCTCGCGCCTCGTTTGCGCGCTGTTGAAGATGCGATCGCTAATTTTGATATGACGATTGCCGAGGGGCCGCCTCCAATGACGCAAAAATATGCGTGGAATTGGAAGGTCATGTTTGAAAATAATAATGACGGATATCACGCAAACCGCCTTCACCGTGGGCCTTTGCATGACTTCGTCCCAAGCGCGCTTTCTAGTTTTCCAAACGCAAATCCTGAGGATGCTGGATATTTGCGTTTCAATGGCACGACTCATCCGGATGCGAGCTTTAACGCAACGCAGAAAGCGCTTCTTCCAATCTTCCCAAAACTTACGGACGAAGATCGTGGACGGATGACGTTCGCTAACCTGCCGCCGACACTCTCATTGGTGATGACGTGTGACATGATCATTTACATGATTTTGCGGCCGGACGGTCCGGAAAGTCATGAAATGGATACCGGAATTCTTGTTGCGCCGGGCGCGATGGCCGATCCTGCGTTTGAGCATCGAATGGCGATGAATATGGGCGCGGCTTCGGAAATCATTGCGCAAGACATGCATGTCGATGCGCTGGTGCAAGTCGGCCTCCGATCAAGATTCGCCGTGCGCGGACGCTATTCATGGCAGGAAGGTGCGCAAGCCCAACTCAATCGCTGGCTGGTGCATCGTTACGAGCAGACTTGGCGTGAGATAAAGCCGGCGGGAGCGTTGGTCTGATGTCAACCGCGCAGATGCCGGCGATATTCTTTGGACATGGCAGTCCGATGATTGCGTTGGAGAACAACGCCACAACGAAAACGTGGGCTGCGCTCGGCTTAGCTGTCGGAACGCCAAAAGCGATCCTGTGCGTTTCCGCGCATTGGCTAACGCGCGGGACAGCGGTCACCGCTATGCCAAATCCAAAAACCATCCATGATTTTGGAGCGTTCCCCCGCGCTTTGTTCGAAGTGCAATATCCTGCGCCTGGCAGTCCTCAACTCGCGCGCCGCGTTCAAGAAGTGCTCGCGCCATTGCCTGTTCATCTTGATGAAGAAGCATGGGGCTTGGATCACGGCACTTGGTCTGTGCTTGGTAAGGCGTTTCCAAGTGCAAATATCCCGGTCGTTCAGCTGAGCATGGATGCGACGAGAGATGCGGCTTGGCATTATGCGCTTGGCCGCCGCCTCCGTGTTCTACGCGATGAGGGCGTTCTTATCGTTGGTTCGGGCAATATCGTGCACAATTTGCCGCGTATGGATTTCGCCGCGCGGCAACGGCAGCCTTATGATTGGGCGGAGCGTTTCAATAATTATATCCGGAACGCGATCGCTGAAGACGCGCCTTTGCGTGCTGTGAACTATGAAAGCCTTGGATCAGATGCGGCGCTCGCCGTGCCGACGCCGGATCATTATTGGCCGCTTCTTTACGTTTTAGGCGCGCGCGGCGATGGCGAAACCGCCCGATTTTTACCTGACCATATCGAGCACGGCTCTCTCAGCATGACGAGCGTGCTGTTTGGCGAAACACCTCTGCCGTTGGTGGCGTGAAAGGACCGAGTAAAATGGCGCTTGATGTCAGCAAAGCAGGCCTTTCGTCAGACGTCGCTCCGAGCGCACTTCATTTCTTGAAGGCGACGCCTGAAAATGTGCATTGGGGCTACTTCGATGCCGCGCGTGCGCCAGCGCTGAAAGTAAAAAGTGGCGATTTGGTCCAAGCGCAAGCAGTTACGCATCATGCAGGCGATGATCCCGATCTGCTTATGGACGAAAGCATTGCGCGTATATTCCGTGAAGTGCCAGAGGCGGATCGCACGCCCGGCGTTCATATTATGACGGGGCCGATCTTCGTTGAAGGCGCAGAGCCAGGCGATATGCTTGAAGTGCGTTACCTGCGCATGACGCCGCGTTTCAAATACGGCTCAAACCTCGCGGCGAATTGGGGCTATCTTTATAAAGAATTTGACGAAAAAGAACGCGTCACGATCTATGAACTTGATCCGCAGGCGAATACTGCGCGGGCGCATTACGCGTACGATTTTCCGGGGAAATATCTTATTCCAGGAACGATCACGCGTTGCCCAGAATGCGACAGGCAGAAAGCGCTGCAGGGTGTGCGGGTCCCGGTGCGGCCGCATCTCGGCACAGCGGGGGTTGCGCCTGACACACCTGGCCGCACGAGCACGGTGCCTCCGGGTTTGCACGGTGGAAACATCGACAACTGGCGGATCGGCGCCGGCGCAACAATGTTCTACCCTGTAGCGGTCGATGGTGCGCTCTTCTCGGTCG